>CAKSVK010000092.1 GCA_934502905.1 uncultured Chitinophagaceae bacterium | reverse complement strand
TCACAACCACGCCGCTGTTACGTTGTTTCAACTTATTTTCCCGCGCCGGTTTTTCTATGTCTTCCACAAAACTCCTTGCTTCATCGGTGAAGGAGTTGTCAACCGGAATATCTTTTACGGTTTCCTGCAGCTTTTGTTTGCGGCGGGGCCAGCTAAAGGTAAAATGAGGATTGAAACGCCATATGAAATAAGCAAAGCCTGCAGCCAGCAGAAGCGCTGCGGTACCCAGCGTTCCCAATAAGCCGGTAAGCCACCCGCTGGAAATATTCCCGATCTCACCTCCCCAGGAAAAAACACTTCCACCTGTTATGAATGCCAGGACAGTACTAAAATATATCAACCCCACAAGAACGTATCGCAGGTTCCGCTTTACCGAGAATATCTTTTTTCCTGTAAGGAGGTTAATGCCGAGGATAAAAAAAAGCAGGCAGAAGAGATAAGATGAGATTCCGAATCCTTTATAAAAAAACACATGAGATACCCAGGCGCCCACCCTCCCGAGCAGGTTAACCGTCTTAATGCCATCTTCAAACAGGGCTTTGGAGGCGCCCCCCAATACTTTGTCCTGGTCCTGCCGCCATGTGAAAATATAGGATGTGAAAGCCACAAAAAGGAAGAAGGCGGTCAATAAAAGAAAACTCCCCAATATCTTATACGTACGTTCATCTTTTACCAACTCCTTCACAGTCACCTTTTCTTCCTTGTCGGCTGAAAACTTCTGCCGTTCTTCCTCAGGCTTATTTTTTTTCTTTTTTAATGTGTTGGCCATGAAAAATATTCTGTAATATTACCTGCAAAGATAAGGTGTTACAACTATGCTTGGCTGAGCGGATTTGCAACCATAACCTTTGAATACCAAAATGGAATGTTGTTAATAAAATTACCAAACATCTGCCGCTTATTACTCATTCTTATCGCTGTTATTTTTTTGTTTACCAGGGCGAAAGGGCAACAGGCTGACCCTACTATAAATATTGCCACCATACAAAACAGTTACGCGCTGCCGCCGGAGAAATACCAGGTAGCGGTCACCCACACGTTAACGGCTGTCGCCGATATTCCTTCTCTTGATTATGAGCCGATCGGGGCGGTCATTCCCGCTACAGGGAAGCTTGGTAAAAACATCAACTCAAAATACATCTACATAAAAATTAGACTGGCAAACAGATCGGATACGGCGAAGTCCATTTTTCTGTATCCCGGGCATTATTTCAAATCTTTTCAGGTATTCAGGCGGTCAGCGGAGGGGATGGTGCCAGTAACAAACCCTGTGTTCAATGATGCTTACAGGAGTATTACCATAGCGCCCGCAGGAGAAAATGTGTATTATGCATTGCTGCAGCCTGTCAAGATACAGGTGAATACTTTTAAGCCCCAACTGGTTCATCCGAACTTTCTGAAGCTACATATAGAGGAAATACATAACAACAATGACCTGCTTAATATCATCACTTTCATATTGGTGGGGATCATGTATATGATGGTTGTTTTTTCATTTTCAAATTATTTGTTTAACCGTAAAAAAGAGTACCTCTATTATAGCTTGTACGCATTTACTACAGCAACCGTATTATTTCTTAAAGCGCAGCTTAACCTCTCCAATTCGTCGTTTAATTATTTCTTTGAAGAGTACCTGGATTTCATGCTTTTCCTGGGAGGGCTTTTATTTTATATCGCATTTCTGCGGAAATTCCTTTCTATCAACAGCCGACATTATCCCTTGCTGCATAAGGTAGTGACATATTCAAAGGCCTTTATCATTATTTCAGGTATTGTGTATTCCCTGCTTTATTTTTTAACGGACAACCTCAATGGATTGGAGTTGATAGAGGTGATTATGAAATATATCCTGGTTGCAGGCGGGATGTTTTTTATAGCTATCGGTTTAAGGCAACGGAACCGCCTGATGAATTATATTGTATACGGGAATGCCTGTGTTATAGTATTTGGCTTTGTTTCGCTTACCATAACGATGGCGCCTGTTTTGCAGGATACCGTTCTTTCGCATCCGTTGTTTTATTATGAAATGGGAATTGTAGGTGAATTTTCCTTTTTCCTGGTAGGACTTACCTACAAGAGCCGGATGGAATTGATCCATCGTGTTAAGCGGGAAGAAGCTATAACAAAAAAGGAAGAGAAGCTGGAGCTGGAAAAGCAGCTGGCCATTATGAAAACGCACCAGGATGAGAGAAATCGTATATCTGCTGACATGCATGATGAATTAGGGGGCGGGATGACGGCCATCAGGTTATTGAGTGAGCTGGCCAAACAAAGAACCACTGCCAATGAATTGCCGGAGATAGAAAAGATATCGGATTCGGCCAATGATCTTCTTTATAAGATGAATGCTATTATCTGGAGCATGAAAGTGGCTAATGATACGCTGGAAAGCCTGGTGTCGTATATCAAGAGCTTTACCCATGAATATTTTGAGAACAGTAATATATCTTACGAGATTGAGACGCCTGAATCAGTTCCTGAAACAGAGGTGTCCGGCATTAAGCGCCGGAATATTTTTCTTTCCTATAAGGAGGTGTTAAAAGGGTTGAGAAACCTTGAAGTGGAAAAAGTAATGATCGTTATTCGTGCTGATGATGGTATAACTATAAAATTAAGCTATGCCGGCGGGCAGGTCAGTAAAATGGAAGAACGTATAAAACCAGTTATTCGGAAAAGAATGGAGACGATAGAAGGCACAGGTAAAGTCATATCCGGGAACGGGGAGAATTATGTATTCCTTCAAATGCATTTATAACTTAATAATCTGAGGAGCTTTCCCTTCGTTTTTCCCTGTTTTCGTTCTTTCCGGCTTTAGATGCCTGGATAAATAGGCAGATCCATCCGGCGATAAAGCATAATCCACCCAGTGGCGTGATCGCCCCGATACCTTTTAATCCTACATTTTCGGTTGCTTCCAGGAATGTCAGTACATACAGCGAGCCACTGAACAGCGCAATCCCGGACAGGAAAAATATAGCGGACCATTCCATTAACTTACCGGGCATACGCCTATACAGGTACCCAAGACCAAGAATAGCAAAAGTGTGGTAGAACTGGTACCGGACGCCGGTTTCAAAGGTTGCTACTGCTTCCGGCGAAACCAGTTTTTTAAGACCGTGCGCACCAAAAGCCCCCAGGATCACGCTCAGCGCACCCAAAATGGCTCCTATTTGAACAAGTCGTTTAGTTGACATCGTCTGAATTGATTTTTAAAAATGTACTATCCTCAACAGATACCGTATCTAATATTATAGCCGCCTGCTGGTAATAAACGTTGCGTTCATTTAGTTTATTATTTATAAATATCTCTATTTCATCATCTTTTAAATTTTTTATCAGCGGACGATGATCTTTCTCGCTGATCAGTCTCTGTTTTAACACTTTTACCGGGGTCTCCAGGTAAATGGTCTTACCGTGCCTGTTCATCCAGTCCATATTATCGAAGAAACAGGGCGTGCCTCCACCTGTAGAAAGGATAAAGTTCGATTTGCCGGCAAAGCTGTGTAACAATTCCTGTTCTTTTTTCCGGAAAAAGCCTTCTCCATGCTCTGCGAAAATTTGGGGGATCGTCAGCCCGGTCGCTTCTTCAATGCAGGCATCCAGGTCATAAAATTCCAGGTTATGCTCAGCCGCCCATCGTTTTCCCCAATATGTTTTGCCGGTTCCCATGAAACCGAGAAGAAATATTTTCAATCCGGGATTATTTGACAAAATTTATTTAAAAGCGTTTAAGCCGGTAACATCCATACCAGTGATCAGCAGGTGAATGTCGTGCGTGCCTTCGTAAGTGATCACACTTTCCAGGTTCATCATGTGCCGCATCACCGAATACTCGCCGGTGATACCCATGCCGCCAAGCATCTGCCGGGCATCCCTGCATATGTTGGTAGCTATAAAGCATGCGTTCCTTTTTGCCATGCTTACCTGCTGCGGTGTAGCCCTTCCTTCATTCATTAATACGCCTATACGCCAGTTCAGCAGTTGGGCCTTGGTGATCTCCGTGATCATTTCCGCCAGCTTTTTTTGCTGTAGCTGAAATCCACCGATAGGGCGATCAAACTGAACTCTTTCTTTTGAGTAGCGGAGAGCTGTGTCATAACAATCCATAGCAGCTCCTACAGCGCCCCAGGCAATGCCAAAACGGGCTTTGGTCAGGCAGCCCAGGGGGCCTTTCAATCCTTTTATTTCAGGGAAAATATTTTCTTTGGGCACTTTCACATTATCAAAAACCAGTTCACCGGTGGCAGAGGCCCGAAGGCTCCATTTGTCGTGGGTGGTGGGGGTGGTAAAGCCTTCCATGCCGCGCTCCACGATCAACCCGCGTATATCTCCGTTTTCATCTTTTGCCCATACAACAGCTACCTGTGCAAAGGGGGCATTGCTGATCCACATTTTGGCGCCATTTAAGATCACATGATCGCCTGCATCTTTGAAATTTGTCAGCATCCCGGCAGGGTTCGACCCATGGTCCGGCTCGGTTAAGCCAAAGCAGCCCAGCCATTCTCCGGAGGCCAGCTTAGGCAGGTATTTTTTCTTTTGCTCCTCACTGCCGTATGCATGAATAGGAAACATCACCAGGCTTCCCTGTACGGAGGCAGTGGACCTTACACCGCTATCTCCCCGCTCCAGTTCCTGCATCATCAGCCCGTAGCTGATATAGTCCAGGCCGCCTCCGCCATATTCTGCCGGGATGGTAGGGCCGAAACATCCCAGCTCTCCCAGTTGTTTCACTATATGTTTGGGAAACGAAGCCTTCTGGGCATATTCCTCAATGATAGGAGATATTTCCTTTTTCACATAAGCTCTTACCGATTCCCTGATCAGTTTCTGCTCTTCCGTAAACAGTTCATCCAGCAATACATAATCGGGACTGATAAACTGATCGGTGCGTGCCGCCATAAGCTATTGTTTAAGTAGAGTTTGAAATAATTAGAGCTAAGGTATATAAAAGGTTATAGAAAATGTCAAACAGCTGTACAGCAGACGGTTATTACATGCTGCGTACGCTGGTGTTTAGTTCCCAGCACCCGTTGAGCTTCAGCGCTTTTTCCAACACATCTCTTACACATCCCCTGCCTCCTGCCAGTGGAGAAATATAATGGGATATTTCCTTTATCTCAGAGACCGCATCTGCCGGGCAGCATGCCAGTCCCACAGCTTTCATCACATCATAATCGGGTACATCGTCACCCATATACAGCGTTTCAGACGGGTTTATATTATTTTCAATACAGTATGTTTCAAAGCAGGTAACCTTGTTTTTTACTGACTGAAATACTTTTGTAACCCCCAGAAATTCCATTCTTTCGATGACCGCCGGCATATAGCCACCGGTGATGACCGCTACATTGAACCCTGATTTTACAGCCAGTTGCAGTGCATATCCGTCTTTAGTATTCAACGAACGAAAATATTCCCTGCCACCCTGCACCAGAACGGATCCGTCTGTCATTACGCCGTCTACATCAAAAACGAATGTTTTTATTTTCTTAAAATTTTCAAGTATGTTCATAGCGGCAAACTTAATACACAAAACGCATTGTCTTGTTGAAAGGGCATAATTTTGAAGTTCAAAAAAATAATGGCTATGTATACGAGATTCCTGGTATTCTTCTTTTTACTCGCCGGTGTAAGCAGCTACAGCCAAACCCGGAAGCTGGCTCCGGAAGATTTTAAGAAGTTGCATGACTCGATCGGGGGGCAGTTGGTGGATGTAAGAACCCCGGAAGAATTTAAGAGCGGATATATAAAGGATGCCGTAAATATAAATGCCTACGACAGCGATTTTTTGCAGCGACTGGAAGCCTTGGACAAAAACCAGCCTGTGCTTGTGTATTGTAAGGTAGGCGGCAGAAGCGCCAAAGCTGCGGAAGAACTGGTTAAAATGGGCTTCGAAGTCTATGAGCTCACCGGTGGCATTCTTTCGTGGGAGAATCGCGGATTGCCTCTTTTTCAGCCAGATGGGCAGGCAGCGCCGGATAAGTTCACCCGGGTTGATTTTGACAGGCTTTTACAGGACAATCCTAAACTGCTGATTGATTTTTACGCACCCTGGTGCGGTCCGTGCAAACAAATGGAGCCTGCGCTGAATGCCCTTTCAAAAAAATATTCGGGTCAGTTGCTGGTATACCGGTTAAATATAGACGAAGCCAAAGCCCTGGCCAGGGATTTGAACGTAGAAGCAATTCCCATCCTGACCATTTACCATAAAGGCAAGCCGGTAGAGACGGTTAAAGGCTATCAGACCGATAAGCAGCTGCATAAGCTGGTAAAAACACTGGCACAGTTGAGATAGTGTCATGCTACTGTAAAAAATCTTTTTACCCAACCATGCGGCGGTTTTAGTAGTATACTGGTATGTTAATCTGCATAACCCAGTATTATGACCAAAACTCTTATGTTGGCAACCCTCCTGCTTTTTATTACCGGATGCAATAACGATCAGCAGCCACCTGACGAAGTAACCGGCTATGCGCCTGTGTATGAAGCGAAGATCACTACAGCTACTGTTAGCTTTGAAGACGCACGACCCATTGAAGATGCCGGTAAGATATATACGAAAGGTTTACGCCTGTACCAGGTTGAGAATGGCAAAGGAATACATGTGATATCCATTGACAATCCGGCCTTACCGGAACGGCTTGGTTTCATTTCCGTACCGGGAGCGCAGGAATTAAGTATTCTGCATAACTTTTTGTATACCAACAACGGGAATGACCTGCTGGTACTGGATATAACCCAATTGTCCCGGATAGCGATAGTGAGCAGGATAGAAAATGCCTTCACAATTGTTCAGCATGCGTTACCTCCTGCACATGGATATTTTGAGTGTGTGGACCCCTCCAAAGGCATTGTAAAAGGATGGGAGCAAAAAAATCTTTATTCACCTAAATGCAAATACTGACGCTATGAGAAAGATATATAGGCCGGCTTTGCTGTTGTTGATCGTTTTAATAGGCTGCAGTAAAGATAGTAAGTTGGGACCCGGTACAGGAACAGGGGGCTCTTTGGCACGGTTTACCATTGCGAAAGACCACCTTTATGTAGTAGATGGCAATAGCCTGCATACTTTCGGACTGCAAAATCCTGCCGGACCGGTGAAGCTGGGGTCCCTCATGCTCAGCCTGGAAGGAGAGGTGGAAACTATTTATCCCTGGGGCGATCAGCTTTTTATCGGTACGATGAGCGCTATGCATATCATCTCTATCTCCCGGGCCGGCGAACCCAAATACCAGGGCTCCGCCTTTCATGTAACAGCCTGTGATCCTGTTGTAGCTAACGGCCAGTATGCGTATGTTACTGTCAGGACGGGAAATAACTGTGGTGGAAACGCCAATTCCCTGGAGGTATTTGATGTTACAAATCCCGTATCGCCTGCTTTGAAATTTACGATACAATTATCCAACCCTCGCGGACTGGGCTTATCCGGTAACTACCTGTATGTATGCGACGCTGAAGCGGGACTGGTAGTATTTGATATAACGGATGCAGCCATCCCGGAGAAGCTGAATACCATAACAGGACATACTTTTATCGACTGTATTCCTATCGGTAACCTGTTGATCACTATGGTTACCAATGGAATGGTATTATATGATATCAGTAATCCCGCGGAGCCTGTTTACCTGTCTGAAATACTGAATGGATGATAAAGTATACCTCTTTAATATGTACCGCTTTTTTACTGTTGTCACTGAACCTGGTTGCTCAAAGTCACCAGGCACCTTTGCTGAAAAGCTGGCCGCTTTCCTTTACCCCTTTATCACTATGGAATAGTGATGTTTCCGCTTCAATTGGCGGGGAATATCGTTTTCATCCATCCTTTTCCGTCAGAACGGCGGCAGACTATATTTATGGAAATTATTCCGGCTCATCTCGAAATACCAGCGGTGGCAGGTTGCGGCAGGAACTGCGTTACTATATAGCTGGAAACAGGTTGATCAACAGCCGGTCAAGGGTTTGGCCTTATATAGCCATAGCCGGGGGCGGCAAATATGTGAGAACGGCTGTTTCAGACTGGTACTGGCAAAATCCTTCCGGCAACAGCTATGCTGTTTGGGAGACTTACCGCACGATCAACCGGGAATGGTTCATTATGGGTAAAACCGGGATGCAGTCCGCCTTCGGCAAGGACAAACGGTTCCTGTTTGATATTAGCCTGGCGTTGGGCTCCAGCAATAACAACGTGTCCTATCACCTGCCGGGCAACAACCAGAATACTGATCTGCTCTCTCTTACACGTACCAGTATATTCGGAGGGTCGGAAAACCTGTTTAGCGGGAAATATACTGCTGTAAATTTTGAAGCCTGCTTCGGGTATCGCCTTCTTAAGTAAGCTGTTGTCAGCAGCAGACAATAAATAAAAGGGAAATGGGTTATTATCCCTAACTAAATCCTTTTTATGAAAAAAATACTGGCACTGGAGATGGCATTTGCTGCCATCACATCTGCTACACAATTACAAGCGCAAAGCGATAAGCCTTTCAGTTTTGGTTTTGGTTTCGAAGGTGGACCTGTTGTTGGAGACAAAGGCATGAAGGAAGGCTTCGGCTTCCAGGGAGGACTAAACCTGCGGTTCTCCGTGAAAGCAGGACCGGGTTATATAACCTTTACGCCAGGAGGAATGGTCGTGATACCCAAGAAGATTGATGAGGACGTGAAGGTAGGAACAAGCATACCCTTAAAGCTGGGATACAAATATAATTTTGCCAGTAAGTTTTTTGTGATGGCAGAGGGCGGATACAGCATCTACTCGTTTTATGCTGCTTCCATTGATGAAGAAACCGATTATGAAAATATCCGCAGCTCAAAGTATAGTACCGGAGGATTCACCTGGGCCCCAACTATCGGTGTAGACCTCGGTAAGCTGGAACTGGGCTTACGTTATGAAAGTACCCTTCTGAAGAAAGAAAAATCCACTATCTCGCTGGCGTCGTTGCGTGTCGGGTTCAACTTCTAAGCTGACGATCTCTTTTTAGCCTTTACTGTTCCGGCAGCAACCGGATGCCGGTTTCAGTAAAGGCTATTTTCTTTTGCTTATATAACCCTCCTGTGGTCATCTTAAATGTCTTTTTGCTCATGCCGAAGAAATCGTAGATGTCTTCCGGCTTTGATTTGTCGTTATAGGGAAGATAGCCGTTGTGCTCATGTAATAATTCCAGTATCTTTTCCGCTTCTGTATCTACTTTGGTATATCCCGGCTCTCCGGCAACCACATCTATTTTGTTGTCTTCCGTTATCTTCTTAATAAATCCTTTAAAGCGGTCTCCGGGCTCCATTTTCCGGAATACCTCGTTGTAGTGTATCAAACCTGTGTGCCGGTTGTTAATGATCACTACGTATCCCAGGTCGCTGCGCCGGTAAACTACCAGGTCAACGACTTCCATTTCTCTCACCGTTAGTTTTTCATTGCTTAAAAAGCGGTCAATTTTTTCTGTGGCGGCTATACGTCCTGTTTGGTCATCCCTGTATATTTTTACCAGGTATTTTTCGCCTTTATACATCCGGTCTTTCTGCTGCGATTTGGCAACAAAAATATCTTTCATAAGCCCCCAGTCCAGAAAAGCGCCCTGGGGTGTAACCGAAACAGCTTCCAGCAGTACGATATCGCCTTCTTTCCCCAATGGCTTCTCGGTGGTAGCTACTGCTCTTCCTTCAGAATCGTGATAAACAAAGACCCGGACGCTGCTTCCTTCCCGTATGTCAGGCGTAAGGAACCGGTTGGGTAAAAGAATACCTTCCTTCCCATCGTCAAGATAGGCTCCGGGCGTAGCGATCCTCAAAACTTTCAGCGTATAATATTCTCCTGCTTCTATCATATGTTATCCTCTTACAATCGTTAAAGATAGGGTGAATCGGGACGAAGCGTTCCGTTTCGTTTATTTTTATTACTTTGGCAATCCAAATACTAACCCCATTTGTCGGCATATTTTGTGATTGTGATATGAAATTTAAGCGTTTTTTTGAGCATGTGCAGGTAGATGAATTTTCTGCTACGCCTAAATATCTGCAATTAACCCATTCCATACTGGATGCGATAGAAGCCGGCAACCTGAAAAAAGACGACCTGGTACCTTCCATCAATGAGCTCAGCTTTGAGCTGGAAATATCCCGCGACACCGCTGAAAAGGGGTACAAATACCTCAAAAAAATGGGTGTTCTGGGCTCAGTACCCGGTAAAGGATATTATATTGTGAATGATGATATTAAGCAGGATCGCAGGGTAATGCTCCTATTCAATAAGCTCAGCTCTCATAAAAAGATCATTTACGACGCATTTGTAGAAACCCTGGGGGAAAACACCGCTATAGATTTTTACGTATATAATAACGATTACTCCTTCTTTAAAAAGCTGCTCCGGAACTCTAACAGTGAGGACTACTCGCATTATGTGATCATACCGCATTTTATTGACGGTGCAGACAACGAGCACGAAATCATCAATACCATCCCCAAGCACAAGCTGGTGCTGCTGGATAAGCGCATTACAAAAGTAGACGGAGAGTATGCCGGTGTTTACGAGAACTTTGAAAAGGATATTTACCAGGCGCTGGAAAAGGCGTTGAAACCTTTGGCAAAGTACCATACCCTGAAAATAATTTTCCCCGAGAAGAGTTATTATCCCCGCGAGATATTAAAAGGATTTAACCGGTTTTGCCAGGAATATGCTTTTAACCATAAGGTGGTGCATGATATTGCCACCGAGCCTATTCATTCCGGTGAAGTATATATTAATCTTATGGAAGCAGACCTTGTGACCCTCATTGAGCGGCTGATCTCCATGAAATTTAAGGTGGGTAAGAATATAGGAGTGATCTCCTACAATGAAACCGCTTTGAAAAAGATTATACTGAATGGCATTACCACCATCTCTACCGATTTCTACCAAATGGGTGTAAAGGCTGCAGAGCTTATCCTTACCGGCAGCAAGGAACATATTTACGTACCGTTCAGATTGACCACCAGGGCTTCATTGTAAAGTTCACTACAGGCAATTTCCGGCAGGAAAATCCGTTCTTCATTTCTTAAATCGTATTAAAACCGGTTCTTATGAAAATGAAAATATCCTGCATTCCGGGATTATTATTGCTTATTGTCGGCACTTTTATTTCCTGCAGAAAAGACGATAATGCGCCTGTAACTCCTGATCCCCAGCCCGGCCTGTTTGAAAAGGTTCTTGGTAAATGGGAGATGAATAATGCTTCTACGCGAAAGATAATTCATAATGTGGCATCAGCTAAAAATCAACGACCACCTTCATTTGTCTCAATTGAGTTCTTAAGTGATACTACTTATATACTGGTACTGGAGAACGGAAATGTTATTGATGGCGATTTCAGCCTTGAGGACACAACCGTAATTAGCCTGGATGGGTTAGGATTGCTTACCGATATTACTTTTGCTGATGAAAGTCTGTCGTTTAATATATCAACCTCTGACTGGGGGAAATTGTCTGTTTCTGCAAATAAAGCAGAAGCTATTCCGGACAATCCCAATACCAGGTTGATATGCAGGACGTGGATATTGGATTCTGTTGCAACCGGCAACATCATTTACGGCATCGGATATCCTGAAGAATATAGGGTATTGGTACGGTTTTCCGAAACGGGAACCTATTACCTGAAACGTTATGCTTTAGGATTAACAGAGAATGCTCCTGACACGCTTCAGCTGGCACAAACAATGCGTTGGACATGGGATATCGAAAAGCCTGGTACCTTTTTGTATGAATTTGAAGGGGAGTACAAAAAAGCTGTGATCAATGAATTGAAAAGCGGTTCATTGAAATTTGAAGCCGAAGGCTTCCGTGGTGATCAGCTGGTACCTGACGCAAGATTTGTTTTTGTACCGGCAGAATAACAGCCTCCTCCTTTAGAACAATTTCCGGTACGCACCTAAAATATACGTGCCGGAATTTATACTTTACATAATCTTTCAGCCGCTTTTTCCAGGGTCTCGTCTTTTTTGCAAAAACAAAACCGCAGTACCTTATTATCCGTACCGTCGGTGTAGAAAGCAGAGACGGGAATGGTTGCCACACCTGATTCTTTGGTTATCCTGATGGCAATATCTTTTTCCGGTTCGCTGCTGAAATGTCCGTAGCTGCCAAGCACAAAATAACTGCCGGCCGACGGATGCATTTTAAACCTGGATGCCCGCATCAGCTTCAGGAAAAGATCTCTTTTCTGCTGCATCGCCTTTCCCAGGTGAAGGTATTCGTCTTTTTCTTTCAGGAAGGTTGCCAGTGCTACCTGTTTGGGTGTGTCGGTAGAAAAGCAATTAAACTGATGCACCTTTCTGAACTCGGCGCTTGCCTTTGCCGGCGCCACACAATAGCCTATTTTCCAGCCGGTGCAGTTATAGGTCTTTCCGAAGGAAAAACAAACAAAGCTCCTTTCATACAGGTCGGGGTATCGTAACATGCTCTGGTGCGGCATATGATCAAACATGAGGTGCTCATATACCTCATCGCTGAGTATAAAGATATTTGTATCTTTTACAATTTCTCTTAATGCTGCGATGTCGGCCTCCCGCAGTACCGAGCCGGTAGGATTGTTTGGAGAGTTCAGCATGATCATTTTGGTGCGGGGTGTAATGGACTGCCGTACCGCCTGCCAGTTGATCGTATAATCGGGATACTGTAGCGGCACCTGAACCGGTATGGCGCCATTCGCTATAATATTCGGTATGTAGCTGTCATAACAGGGTTGAAACACGATGACCTCATCCCCGGGGTGCAGCACTGCCGTGAGAGAGGTATAAATAGCGTAAGTGCCACCGGGTACAACAGTGATCTCCCTGTCGGGACTCACGGACAATCCATACAGACCGGTAATCTTTTCCGCGATAGCCTCGCGCAATGGCAGGTAACCATTCATATGGGTATACTGGTTGTATCCTTTTTTCATGGCTTCGTTTACAAGCGATATCAGCCTGTCGGACATAGGATAGTCAGGAAAGCCCTGCCCAAGGTTCACGGCATTGTATTCGAGGGCCAGCGAACTCATGGTAGTGAAAATGGTCGTGCCTACCGCGGGAAGTTTTGAGGTGATAGATAACATTGCTTTTCAAAAATTATTTAAATGCCGGAAAGTTTTTGAACAGGTACGGATCAACTCAGACGGTCTTTTCTTTTACCCAACTCAAAGCAAGCTTAAACTGCTCCTCCGGAGAGAGATGTGTATTATCCAGCACAATAGCATCCTCCGCCTGCCGCAGGGGGCTTACTTCACGATGGGAATCAATATAATCCCGCATTTCCAGGTTGTTCTTCACTTCTTCAATGGTTATGTTCGGGTTTTTGGCATATAATTCCTTAAACCGCCTTTCCACCCGCACCGCATTATCTGCTGTCATGAATATCTTCAGCTCTGCCTCCGGGAAAACCACGGTGCCAATATCCCTTCCATCCATTACAATGCCTTTATCCGTTCCCATCCTTCGTTGTTGTGCTACGGCAAATTCCCGTACTTCTTTAATGGTGGCTACTTCACTTACTTTTTCTGCCACTACTAGGTCCCGGATCAGGTATTCAACGTTTTCATCGTTCAGGTACACTTCTCCCAATCCTGTTTTTGGATTTATCCTGAAAGTGATCTCTATATCCTGCAGCGCCGCTTTCACGGCATCCGTATTCTTCCAGTCTGTATTGTTTCGCAGAAAATACAGTGTCACGGCGCGGTACATGGCACCGGAGTCTATATAAGTATAGTGCAGTTTTTTGGCCAGCTCTTTGGCAAGGGTACTCTTGCCGCAGGACGACCAGCCATCAATGGTAATCACAATTTTTCTGTCTGACATCGGCTGCAATTTAAAAATAGTCAGGAAGATAGGAAAACTTGTTATAAGGCACTGAAATAAAACCTGTTGGCAAATCCAGGTACAGGGATTAATGAATCCTTCAGGCCTTCGCCCGAATGTATGTATTTTTGCAACCTGATATAAAAAATATGCGTAATAAAGTAGCGGTTTACAGAAGGGAAAGGTTCAATGCAGCCCACAGGTTGTTCAACCCGGGCTGGAGTGAGGAGGAGAATTTTAAAGTGTTTGGAAAATGCAGTAATCCGCATTATCATGGACACAATTACGAACTGGAAGTGAAAGTGGTGGGTGAACCTGCTCCGGATACGGGTTTTGTGATGGATATGAAAGT
>CAKSVK010000091.1 GCA_934502905.1 uncultured Chitinophagaceae bacterium | reverse complement strand
CTGGTATGCCCTCAGCTGAGGGCCCAGGAGGAAATATCAACGGATACGTTGATACAGTTTTCGAATGGGCTTTCCGTCACATCCATTACCGATTCGGTTCCCCTGATAAAGTACAACCAGGTTTTTGAACAAAAATGGGATAGCATCAGCAGGCGTTTGTCGAAAGATACATTGTCTGATCTGAAAGATTCCATATATGCTTCATTCATTTCACGTATCAAAAAAGATTCTGCCCTGATTAAAAGCATACGTAAGGACAGTCTCACATGGCTGATGAGAAATCTGCCGAAAAGAGATGCGGTCCTGCATCTTTTTTCCAAACAACTGCGTTTCGATTCTACGCGGCATAACAAAGACAGTCTGTTTAAAAGGTTGAAAGATATGCCTGAAGAGCAATATGAACGAACGCTGTCATCGTTTAGAGATAAATTAAAGGGGGCGGACACAAAAGGCTGGAAGAGCAGGTTACGATCATGGATACCCTATACACCTGAAAGTCCTGAGAGTTATGCCACTATGGGTGGCGGTTATATTAACTATAACTATATGTTCCGTTCTGCACTGGATACTCCGTTTGTAGAAGCGGGCATCGGGCAACATATGATCACCGCCGGACTGGATTTTTCCGTTGCAGAACTTCCTTTCAGACTTACTTATTATGGCAGGCAAAGTAACTCTCAATTTCTCCGGGATTATCATGATTTCCGGATTGAGTTTAATGCACCTGAATTCAGGCGTTTGCAACAGCAGCAGCTGCGCAAGAAATTGCTTTCGACGCTGCAGGATTTACAACCTGCAGATCTCACGGATAATATCCAGGCAAAGCTCAAGAGGCTGCGTGCGTTAAGAAATATCCTGGGAGACAGGGAATGGCAGAATCTTTACCTGCAGAGCAAGAGATATCTGACCTACCGGGATCAGCTTCCAATGGAATTACCGGACCAGGAAAATATCATTCGCCAGGCAGAACTGTTTGTGAATGCTTATGAAAGTAAGCAGGCGCTTCAGAAAACACTGGAATATGAGCTGGATTCACTTGAATCTGTTTACAGGAGCAATGCAAGAACTATCCAGCAGTTACAACGTGTGGTCAACCGGAATATTTATACAGAACAAGGTACCCGGCTGATACAACAGGAAATGGAAGATGCCGGTATACATGACAGAAAAACGAAGAGATTGTTAAACGCCATGTACGCGGTAAGGACATTTGCCGTAGGAAGAACCCTTCCCAGGATGACTGCGCTTACGGTCAACAATATCAGTGTAGGCGGCATCAATTTTGAATATAATGCCAATGATCTGTACCTCGCCCTTACGGCAGGTAAAATTGATTTCAGGAGCCGTGATTTTCTATATGGAAAGCCTTCCCCCGTTAAGCAATATGTATATGCAGGCAGCGTCGGGTATGGCCTGAAGGAAGGCAGTCACCTAATACTCACCGGCTATTCCGGCAGGAAACAGATCATTTCTGCCAACCAGGCAGCCGCTTCTCCCGTAAGCGGTATGAGCCTGGAAGGACAGTGGGCGTTCAGCCGTAACATACGGATCACAGCCGAAGTAGCACAATCTACCAGTCCCCTTTATGCGGGTTACAATACTTCCGGCAAAAGCCAGGGCTTCAGGTTCAATGACAACAGCAACAAAGCATATGCCTTCAGGGGGCTTGGTTATATACCTTCCACCCAAACGAGGTTTGAAGCATATTACCAGAAGACGGGCATCAACTTTCAGAACTTCAGCAATTACCGGGTAAACGCCAACAACAGTACGTGGAGCATTAAGGTAGATCAGTACCTGTGGAGAAGACAGATACGGCTTATGGCCTCCGCCCGTAAAAATGATTTCAGCAACCCGTTTATTGTGCAGCAATATAGCAGCAATACGATATTCACCACCCTGTCAGCTACATTCCGGATGCGGAACCTGCCGGCATTGACGGTTGGATATTTACCCTCCTCTCAGTACACCGTCGTTGACGGACAGGTTGCCGAGAGCAGGTATCAAACCCTTAATATACAGATGTCTCATGCTTACCGTATAGGATTGATGCGGGCAAGCGGAAATATTATGTATAATAAATTCTATAACTCTGGCAACGATACGGCATTCATATACTACAATGCCAGTCATTTTTATACGGCGCATCAATTTGCGTTCCCGATGTTCACCGGGAATGTCGGCTTTGCCCGTACACAAAACGGCTATTATTCACTGAGCATCATGGAGGGAGGACTGTCCATTACCTGGTTTAAAAAAGTGATTGCCGGCTTCGGTGTTAAGATCAACAACTATAATACGAACGAAGTAAAAACAGGTGCTTATTTCAATTTCCGCTGCAGCTGGAAGCTGTTGGGGGATTTCAACTTCTGGTATGAACGGGGATACCTTCCCGGTTCTGCAGTTCAACTGATGAAAAATGAATGGTTGACGATCGGGTTCACACGATATTTTAATAACAAAATAAAATTATGAAAGGCGTTATAATCTTCCTGCTGTTACTGTGTAGCTCCATTTCATCCGCGCAGGTACTGTTGTTGCCACAACTGTCGAGAACCGGCATTTTGCAAAAACAGCAGTTGTGGAATATGACACTTACCAATACCGGGAATGATCCCCTTAACGGGCATCTGCAGATTATGATGACGGATATGGGAACGGGACTACCGGTATTGAGCGCGGTGGGTAAGCCCCTCACCTTAATGCCCGGTAATAACCAGGTGAATGCTACATTGATGGAGCCGGTACAATATACCCCGCTGGATGGGAATTATATGTTTGATCCGGCTCCCAATGGTTTTTTGCCGTTCGGCAATTTCGAGGTTTGTTTCAGCTTCTTTAAGCATGAATATGATGCGGTTATACAGGTGTCGGAGGAATGCGATTATATAGAAGTAGAGCCGTTAAGTCCGCCACAGCTGGTGCTTCCCTGGAATGAGGCACAGGAAACCCAGCTATTGCCTTCCTTTAACTGGCTGCCGCCATCTCCCTCTTCCTTTTTTAACAATCTCCGGTTTGAGTTTGACATGGTGGAGATCAACCCGGGGCAGTCGGCAGCCGATGCCATCCAGGATAATTTACCTCTCTACCACCAAACCAATTTAGTGCAGGCTTTCCTGGTATATCCCAATGCCGCTCCTCCGCTGCAATATGATAAGGAATATGCCTGGCGTATTTCGGCTACCAGCAATAATGTGACCGTTTCCCGCAGCGAAGTATGGACTTTCAGCCTGGTACAGGAAAAATCACCCTCTGTTGCCAGATCCAATAACCTTCCTTATGTAAAGCTCGTAATGGAAGAGCTGCCTGCCTATTCCGTGCAGGTGGACTACCTGAAGTTTGAATATATCAACGAAACTGCTGATACCGCCTGGAAAATAAAAGTATATGACCTGAGCATAGGGAACCGGGATACGGTTTCGCTGCGATGGGATACAATCCCTTTACGATACGGTCAGAACCTGGTCAATATGGACCTGACCGGCAGCTCTCCTTTGATCAGTAATCATTCTTACCTGCTGGAGCTCAGGAATTCGCGGGAGGAAATATGGCGGTTGCGGTTTGAATTCAGAAGAAGGGAAAACAATTATCAGTAACAGCAAAGAACCCAGTTATCATGCATTATCTAATCAGTGTCAGGAAAAGAAAAGCGATAGCCATTTTCATGTTAGCCGTTTTTTACTTTGAAACGATATTACCTGCGCATGCATGGGCTGCCCGGGCGATGGGCGGTTACAGAAAAAATTTCCGCCAGACATATCAACCGGTATTGTCCCCGGGTGCAGGAGCAGATCCTTCAAAATTTCAATTTGGGAGCAATTTTTCCCGACAGGGATTGCAGGTGGCTGATAATCCGGTAGCAGTGACATCTCCCTCCAGGCAGGATAAGGCGCTTATTGGTGGTCCCGGTCAACCGGAGATGAGCAGCTTCCAGAGTGTGAATGCTGACAATATGGTAGACCTGTTCACCGGCGATTTTTCCTACAACATTCCATTGCTGGATGTAGGTGGCTACCCGGTGAATATTCATTACAGCGGCGGACCTACCATCGACCAGGAAGCCAGTTGGGTAGGTCTGGGCTGGAACATTAACCCCGGCGCCATAGGACGTACGACAAGAGGATTACCTGATGAATTTAACGGTGAAGACCAGATAAAAAGGGTGCAGAAGATAAAAGACAATAAAACGGTAGGGGTAGGTGTGGGCGCAGGGCTGGAAGTTTTTGGCGGCGTGATCGGGTTGAATTTTAACCTGGGCGTATTTAACAATACTTATAACGGATGGGGCGTGGAAACAGGGGTGAATGCCAATATCAGTGCAGGTAAAGATACCAAGGGACCTTTAACAGCTTCATTAGGGTTGAACAATAATTCTCAATCCGGGCTTAATATAAGTCCGGGTATAGGTGTGCGTTTGTCCGAGCAGGCAGGTGCTGCTCAAATATCCGGCAGCATTGGTACCAATTATAATACCAGGACAGGCATTTCAGGTTTACAGTTCAATGTAAGCGCATCAGGAAAGGTGGATAAAAAATACCTGGATCATAAAGGCAGGGGCGACTACCATACCGGCTCCTCATCCGTTTATTCCTCCTCTATTTCTTTTGCCACACCGGCTTATGTTCCTTCTATCCAGATGCCGTTTACCAGCACCAATTTTACTTTTTCAGGCAAATATGGCGGGGAGATATGGGGGGCTCATCCTAACCTGGGCATCTCCGGGTATGTGAGCAGGCAATATATAGCGGATGAAGATACGCTGCAGTCGTTGCCGGCGTATGGATACCTGCATTATACAAAGGGTAAAAATGACGGGATCGCCCTGCTTGACCTGAACCGGGAAAAGGAAATTTATTTCAATGCCAAATCCACGCCGCATATTGCCATTCCGCAATATACCTATGATGTGTTCAATATCAGCGGAGAAGGTACCGGCGGCAGCTTCCGTGCCTATCGCAGTGAGGCAGGGTATGTAAGGGATCATCATTTACAAACCAAAAGCGAATCAGATAATTTCGCCATCAATGTTGGGGCCGGCGCCTATGTAAAAGCGGGGGTGGACTACAATGAAACCATCGCCACCACGCGTAACAGCGCCTGGCGCTCTGACATTACACCAAACCTGGATTTCGCGGAAGCCGATTCTGTTTTTCAGCCGGTATATTTCAGGAACCCCGGTGAGAAAACTAGCAATACTTTGGCCTATTACCGCTCCATCGGGGGAGATAGCACCGTCAGGATCAAGCTGGATGGCGCGATATCTGACGTGCGTGCTGCCAATGCGATGGTATTATATTCCAACAAAAGAGCTATTAAAGAAATACCGGTTACAGCACCGCTTGCAAAGACACAGCGGGACAAGAGAACGCAGGTCATCACCTACCGCACGGCAGCAGAGGCTAAGTTGCCGGGGCTGGCACTGGAGCCAAAAATTTACAGCTATAAAGAAAACAGCATTCCGGTGGGCGCCTGCCCGGATACAACTATCTCCGATACACTCGACCGGCAGGACAATATCCGGAAAGCGCATCATATTTCCGAGATCACCGTGCTGAATGCAGACGGCAGGCGGTATATCTACGGACTACCTGCTTACAACCTGGAGCAGCAGGACGTAACGTTTGCGATAGCAAAAGAAACAGACCAGGCTGTTATTGACAAAGGGCTTGCCGGCTATACCCCGGAGTCCGACAATCATGCCAATACTAACAGGAAGGGAAAGGATAATTTTTTCTCGAGGGATATCACACCGCCGCACGCACATTCTTTTCTGCTGACGGGGCTGGTCTCCGCGGATTATATTGATATCACCGGCGATGGCATTTCAGATGATGACCCGGGTGATGCGGTAAAGTTCCATTACTCCATGATATATGGGAAAGATAAAGGGTACTACCGGTGGCGTACCCCCAATGACCAGGATAAAGTGAATTACAGTGAAGGGCTGAAGACATATAACAGGGATGATAAAGGGACCTACATGTATGGACAGAAGGAGATATGGTATCTCAATTCCGTATCCTCCAAAACCATGATCGCGGTATTCCGGATCTCCGATAAGCGCGAGGACGGGCTGGGGATCATAGATGAAAACGGCGGAATTGACCAGGACCAGAAGCTGAGAAGACTGGAGAGAATAGACCTGTACTCCAAGCCGGATGTGATAAAGAACGGCAGTAATGCCCGTCCCGTAAAATCTGTTCATTTTGAGTATGATTACTCCCTTTGCCGGAACACCCTCAACAACAGTGGCCTCCCGGTAGACAAGAACGGCAGCCCGGTAGCTGAGCAGAGCAGCAGCAACGTGAATAAAAACAAAGGTAAGCTCACGCTGCGCAAGATCTGGTTTTCCTATAACGGCAACTACAAAGGCATGAAGAACCCTTATATATTCAACTATGGACAGGTAGAGGAAGGACAGCCGGAGCATAAGTACAACCCCGAGCACAACAGCAAACACTACGATCGCTGGGGCAATTACAAGTCGCCTGACGGCAATCCTTCGGGATTGAATAACGTGGATTATCCTTACGTGATCCAGGATTCGGCGGTCTCTGCACAACATGTCAATGCCTGGCAGCTCACGGATATCAGGCTGCCCTCCGGGGGACTGATGAAGATCAGCTATGAAGCCGATGACTATGCCTATGTACAGGACAGGAGGGCCATGCAGCTGTTTTCAATCGCCGGCTTTGCCGCCACTGTTTCAGGTACACCTTCCCGTGAGCTTTATACAAGTGAAGGCATCCTTAAGGACAATGATTACCTCTTTGTGGATGTAAACGAACCTGTAAGCAGCAAAGAAGATATTTACAGGAAATACCTGGAAGGCGTTGATAAAATATTCTGCAAGATAGCGGTAGTAATGCCATCCGATATCTGGGGAGAGGGATACGAGATGGTGCCCACCTATTTAGAGATAGAAGGTAATAATTATGGTGTTGTTCCTGGAAACAACAAAAGGATATGGATGAAGCTGGCCTATGTGGACGGCAAGCATCCTGTTACGCTGGCCGCCTTACAGTTCATGAAGCTGAACCTTCCTTCCAAAGCGTATCCTACTTCGGAAATGGGAGAGGATCTCAGCTTCGAGAATGCGGTGAAGATGCTGGTTTCATCTGTTGGTGAGATACAAAACATGGTAACCGGCTTCTACGAGATGGGGCGGGTGAGGGCCTGGTGTAAGCAGGCGGAGCTCTCTTCCTCCTTTATCCGGCTTAATAGTCCTCTTTATAAAAAATACGGTGGCGGATACCGTGTGAAACGTGTGGAGGTATTTGACAACTGGAAGCAGATGACCAACCAGCGGGAAGCAAGCTATGGACAAAGCTATATATATACCACTACTAAGGTCATAGCCAGGAATACGATTACCGGTGGCGTCAGCAAAATAGTGACTGATACGCTGGAGATCAGCAGCGGTGTGGCTGCTTATGAGCCGTTCATAGGCGGCGAAGAGAATCCTTTCCGGGAGCCCATGGAATATGAGGAAAGGATATCGGTGCTGGCGCCCAAAAACTATATGTATTCCGAAAGGCCCCTGGGTGAATCCTTCTTCCCCGGCGCCATGGTAGGGTATAGCAAGGTGCGGGTGAGGACCATACATACGAAAGCAAGGTCGGCTAACGGCTGGCAGGAAACAGAGTTCTTTACTACCAGGGACTTTCCCACAATAGTGGACCATACGCCGCTGGACGGCGCCAGTAAAAAAATATATAACCCCACCCTTAAAAACCTGCTGAAGCTGAATGCCGTGAAGAACATAACGATCGCACAGGGATTTAAGGTAGAGTTGAATGATATGAACGGGAAGATGAAATCGCAGGCAAACTATGCCGAAAACAACCCGGATGATGCTATCCACTATACCCGTAATTTCTATAAGGTAGATGACGAAAAGGCGCCACAGCAGCACCTGAACAATACCGTGTGGGTGGTGGATTCACTGAACGGCAGCATTGATACCAGGGGGATCATCGGGCTGGACATTGAGATCATGAACGATATGCGGGAGCAGTATTCCATTACCAATTCCAAAAACCACCAGGTGAACCTGGACCTGATACCCTTCATTTGGTTCCCGCTTCCGGTACCCTCCTATTTTCCCATGTTCCAGAAGGAAGAAAATACATTCCGGTCTGCCGCCACTGTAAAGATCGTGCAACGTTACGGCATACTGGACAGCGTGGTAGTGGTTGACAAGGGCAGCATCGTATCCACCAGGAACCTGGTATACGACGGGGAAACCGGCGAGCCGGTATTGAGCCGGACCAACAACGAATTTGATGACCCGGTGTACCAGTTCAGCTACCCTGCCCACTGGGCATATAGCGGCATGAGCGGCGCCTATAAAAATGTGGATGCGGTATTTAAAGAGAAAAAAATCGTGAACGGAAAGATGAGCAACAAGGACAACAGCCCCTTTGATGTGGAACGGTTCTTCGAAAGCGGGGATGAGATCCTTATACAGGAAGGGATCCTGTATGCGCCTTCCCCCGATTGTCCACCCGGGATCCGGCAACCACTGAGGAATATTGGTAATAACGAGGCCTTTAAGATCTGGGCCATAGACGCTTCCAAGGGAAAACAAGGGCAACAGGGGATACATTTTATCGATGAGAATGGGGTGCCTGCCGAGCTGGTGGCAGATCGCATGCAGATCATCCGCTCCGGCCACCGGAACATGACAGGCGCTGCTGCCGGCAATATCGTAAGCCTCGGCAGTCCTGTTAAGGAAGTATCCCCCGGTGTATTCCGGCTGGTGATCGACAGCAATATCAACGTGATCAATACGGCTGCCACGGTGTATAAAGATCTCTGGCAGGTGGAAAAAACATATTATGTGAAGGATAGTGTGGTACAGGTTTACCGGGATTTTGACCCCCTCGAATTGAGACCGGCAGTTACTGTGATGAAGTATGACGTTACCGGTGGGGGAAGTGTAAGAGGCACCGGATTTTATACCAATTCTTCTTTTTTGGTGGCCGGTTTAGACTTTATTCACAGAGCGCAAGGGGGAGCTCATTGTCGACCTTCAAGAACTATTTTTACGAGAAGTATCCTTGAGTTTAATTTTGGAGCAATACCGGTTGATGCTATAGTGTTAAATGCACGTCTCACTTTGACACCTAAGGTACCTAGAAATTTTTTGCCGCAAGTTACAGAAAATAGAGATTGTCCATTTACTAGTAACCAAAATAGTTATGACTGGGGAGCAGCCACGAACTATTATTTAGGAGAATCCTCGGCATGGCTGAAGCGGATCAACGGTTCCTTTAATGCGAATACGGATTACCATACTTTCCCCCGAACAGAGATAAACAGGAAGAAGGTTGAAAAAGACAGTCTTTATTTAGATTGTACTACCCTGATCGGCGATATCATTGCTTCTGATCCTGGATCCCGGCATGGACTGGTATTTGAGTTAAATAAAACAGGAAACAGTAATGTGGATGAAAGAGAAATAAATTATCTCAGCTTTTGCTCAAAAGATGAAAGCAATGTCAATAGTAATATACCGGGATATTATTGTGATAACCACGGACATGGAGGAGCGCCGCCCTGCAATTGTTATTCACCTATACTAACGGTAGAATACCGTGCTTTAGTCGATTCCACCATTAAGCTTTGCAAAGAAAACATCAGTGATACGGCCACAAACCCGTACCGCTGGGGGATATTGGGCAACTGGCGGGCAGAAAGCGCCTATACCTGGTACAGCGACCGCAGGGAATCGGATGCGGCGGATACCACCACCAACATCCGTATAGAGGGTGCTTTACGATCCTTTATGCCTTACTGGGCATTTTCGGATTCGGGACTGGTAAATATTGCCGACACTACCAAATGGGTATGGAATGCCGCCAGCGCTACTTATAACCGGCGGGGTTTTGAAGTGGAGAATTACGATCCCCTGGGCAGGTACAATGCCGGACTGTACGGATATAACCAGTCGCTGCCGGTGGCTGTGGCGCAAAACAGCCGCTACCGGGAGCTGTTATACGACGGATTTGAAGACTATGGATTTAAAAACGCAGCATGTGATATTTGCCCGTCCCCGAGGGACTATGATTTCACGAACGGACAACCGGGCGTCAGTATTGACAATACGGTAAGCCATACCGGCATCAGCAGCCTGAAGATCGCTTCCGGCGGGCAGTCACTGCTGACGGCGCCTGTTTCCGGTATGGACAGCATTTTACCTGCCGTATCCGTTCAGGTAGATTCCTTCCCGATCTATTCATTGCCCAATGTGGGCGGCTCCGATGATACACCGGGATTAAACGCCAGCTATTATACCTGCGCCTTTAGCTACCAATACGATTACGGCATTTCTTTTTACTGGGGGTACACTCCGCCTGCCGTTATACCGGGTTGTAATGCAACCTCCTACAACGTAACCTGGACAGGGAAGCTGCAGGCCAGGTACAGCGACTGGTACACCATTTACCTGGTGCACGGTGGAACAGCCTTTTTAAGCGTGAATGGTGTTACTTCGGGTGGTATGTCTTCTTCAGGGCTCGATTCGGTAAGGGTGCAGCTGACCGCGGGGCAGCTATACTATATCGAAGTTCAATATGCAAACGATATAAGCAACAGCTCCTTCATCAGGCTTGAATGGCAAAGCGACGAAAACCAGGTCAGGGGATTGATACCGGGCAGGTTCCTGTATCCCTATTATGTATCCTCTCCGCCCCCGTCCTCTATTACCTATGATATATCCGGGTATTGTCTTAAAGCGGGTTATGTTACAGCAGACAGCATTATCCGCTCCGGTTTCAGACCGTTGACCGACCGGCAAATGGTGGTGAGCGCCTGGTTGAAAACCGATGAAGAACAATGTATCGGTCCCCCGCCTGCCAATGCAATCTCTGTTGCGTTCAGGAACGGGGTTACGCCGGTTACAAGTGCAAACCTGGAGCCGACAGGCGTTCGCATAGAGAACTGGCAGCGGTATGAGAAGATCATTACCGTTCCGCAAAATGCAACGGAAATGGAATTGAAGTTCAACGCGCCGCCGGACAAAGCCATTTTTATAGATGATGTCCGGGTCCAGCCCTTCAACAGCAGCATGAAGTCTTTTGCCTACGACCCTGTCAGCCTGCGGCTGATGGCGGAACTGGATGAGAATAACTATGCCAGCTTTTATGAGTATGATAATGACGGCACCCTCATACGGGTGAAGAAAGAAACGGAAAGGGGCATTAAAACGATCAAAGAAACAAGAAGCGCTTTGAGGAAGGAGGAGTGAGGGGAGTTGGAAGTGGTGAGTGGTGAGTAGTAAGTGGGAAGTAGGGTAGTAGGTAGTGTGGGGATAATGCAGGTTACAGGAAGCAGGATGCAGGTAGTAGTAAGTGATGAGTGGGAAGTTGGCGTGAGATGCAGGATACAGGTGGTAGGTCGCAGGATGTTGCAAGTGAGAAATGTTTCCGGGATAGCAGGATGGAAAGTGGTAAGTAGTGGGTGGTGTAAGATGCAGGGTTCAGGTTGCAGGAGGCAGATAGCGGTAAGTGGTGCGAAAGTACCCGATGAACGTCTTTGGGAGGGAGGAATCCCGCCTGTGGCGGGAAAGCAATCTCGTTGAATGGTAAATGTTTCGGTGCTTTAGATTGCTTCTCCCAACCTACGGTAGGGGCAAATAAAGAAGAGCAGTTTTTGTTTGGACGTGTGTTTTTGTGGTGAAGCAAACAAAAACCATGACAAAACAATGGCGGATAGTTTCAAAATCAAGATTCCTGTGGCAGAATCATAATTAAAAACAACTAATAACAAATAGTATATGAATGGCGTAAAAAAATCAGCAGGATCCCGGTTTTGGTTATTCATCCACCGGATGTTTTCCGGTTTACAAAGGAACTTACTGGCCGTTGCGTTGTTGTCCGGTACCACCTTTGCGGCCAGGGGGCAGGATACCGCTTCCTGGAAGGGGATCATGGAAATGGTCACTTTGTCCGGCCATTATAAGAATGTCCAGAACCTGTCTTTTGCGGTAGATATACGCTACACGGACAGTGTCAATACAGCCACAGCAGTAGAGCAAATGCAGGCCCGGTATAAATTACATAAAGGCTCATTCTATTCCCTCATTGATAGTACGGAATTTATACAGGGTAGCCGTTACCAGCTTAAAATAAACCATTACGACAGTGTGATCTCTGTTTACAACAGGAGGGAAACCGCTGACCTGTTCAACATACCGGTAAAGGATAGCCTGTTCTGGAGCCTTACGCAAAGTGTGCATGCAGGCGATGTGAATGATTCCGTCAGGCTGATCAGGATCGTGTTCAGGCCGGGCGCCCGGTTTACCAGCTATGAGCTCACGTATATAAAAGGCTCGTATCGCATCCGTCAGGTGAAATGTTATTTTTCAGCTCACCAGCCCGGTGTTGACCCGGGCCTGTTTCCCAGCGGGAAGGCTTTGATCAGCTTCTCGTACAGGGACTACAGCACGGAGCCGGTGGGCGGAGCATGGTTTAACGAAGACAAGTTCGTTACCCTCCGGGAAGGCCGGTTTGTGCCCCAGCCTGCGTATGCAGGATACTATATAGAAACAAATATTTCGCAATAAAAATGCTGCAGGATGAAAGCTCCTTTAATGAAATGGAAAAAATGTTTTGTCGCCGGTGCGATCGGTTTGCTTTTACTGGGATGCGTAGCCGCTAATGCGCAAAGCGGTTTGCCGCTTACCAAAACGCTGAGTGGCGCCGAAGGGTCTTTTGCTAAAGACAGCAGCCGGGTGGTTGAAGATTCTATTTATGCCTATCCCTCGGCCTTTCCGCCTATGGACACCACTGTGGTACTGAACAATATGATCATCTTCTATATGGACGAGACATCGCTGTGGATGCCACCCGACTCTTTCAGGGTGGAAGTGGATATAACGATCGATTACACCAACAAGGACGGGCTCACCGGTTCTGTGGCTTCAAAAACCCTGCGTTTAGAATATTTCAGGCAAAAGCCCTATAGTAATAAGGCTGTTTACCAGTTTCAGGATGCCCCGAAGGTGGAAGTAACAATAAAGGAGATCAGGGTTTACTGGACGACGCTGCCTTCCATTCTGCCGCTGTTGAAGCTGGAAAACCGCATGGCTATTGACCGCATATTCAGCATGAACTGTGTCAACGATGCCATCACCACTGTCTCTCACAATACCGGCTTCATTGCCGACAAAGGAGAGCTGCAGGTATCCTGGCCCGTGGTGACCGGCGCACAGGAATACGACCTGGAATGGACCTTCGTGGACCAGGCGGCCCTGGATGCCGGCTGGTACCATACCAATGCCAGCCTTGATCCCGATAAGATCTTCCGGCACAATGCCACCCGGGTAAGCATTGCCGGCACCAGCTACCGCATCCCGCTGCTGTATGAAGGAGAGGGAAGATTGTTTTACCGGGTGAGGGCCGCGCAGATCACGATTGACAGGGAAAGAAAGACCACCCTGTGGAGCTCCGGTTTCAGCGGCGGACTGGGAGAATATGTGTGGGAAGGGCATGAGAACGACCTGAACTGGCAGGCTTCCACCTCCTTTGCGGAGGAAGGGAAGCGGAAATCGGTCGTGCAGTATTTTGACGGTACCCTTCGCAACAGGCAAACTGTTACCAAGGATAATGTAACGGATACCACGATCGTGGCAGAAACATTCTATGACAAACAGGGGCGAAGCGTTATACAGGTACTACCGGCTCCTTCACTGAACAGTATCATTCAATACAATCCGTTTTTTAACCAGGGGCTGGCAAACGGCAACCCGGAGGAAATGACTCCTGCACTGTATGATACCCTTGTGAATGCTGCTGGTTATTGTGCAGACCAGGGGCCGGCACTTGCCACCGCTTCCGGCGCATCAAAATATTATTCTCCGCAAAACCAGAACAAAAATGAGCTGATCCACCGTTATATACCCGATGCGGAAGGCTACCCTTATACCGAGGTAAAATATACCCAGGATAATACCGGCAGGATCGCCAGCCAGGGTGGGGTAGGTCCTCAGTTCCAGCTCAACAGCGGGCACGAGACAAGGTATTTTTACGGCACGCCCGACCAGGAAGAGCTGGATGCCCTGTTCGGAACGGAAGTGGGGTATGCCTCCCACTACCAGAAAAATATGGTAAGGGATGCCAACGGCCAGTACAGTGTTAGCTATGTAGACA
>CAKSVK010000090.1 GCA_934502905.1 uncultured Chitinophagaceae bacterium | reverse complement strand
AGATGGTTGCATTCCATTAATTCCTGGCGGGGTATATATCGGGATGGAATATGCGCTACTGCCAACCATTGTTACAGAAGGAGCTCCGGCTGCTGAACCTACCGGTTTTGAGGTGTTTACCGTCCTGGAAAAATTTGAATTTGTAAAAAGTGAAGAATAACTTGTTGACTGGGCTTGTATAAAAAAAGGAAATAAAAACAGCCCCGGAATGTACAATAATATCCTTATTAGTCCTGATGTTCTATAAGAACAAGGTTTAAAATCTGGCATTTTACAATAGATTAGGAATCAAACTTATAAAACTTTTAATATATACCCAATTTTTTATATCAGAGTCAACCTTACTTTTTCGTTCACTTTCGGGGCATTTACAATAGGATGCTGTTGCTTTCATAGATTTGCTTCCTCCCCGGAAATATCAGCGCAGATCAGCGGGAATGCTTAACACAAGTAAAAGAAAGTAAATCCACGAATGGAGCAGCTCATTCTTTAGGATATCTTTTTCTCAGCCTGCGGTCGGAGTCACAAAAACAGTCAGTATCTCCCTTTGATCTTTGTTTAATCCCGTGTAATAGCCTGCTCAATAGCAGCCGCAAGAATACTTATTTAAGGGTATTACCGTTTGTTGGGTGAATGAATACCACTATGAAGCAATTATTTCTCATCGTGATGCTATTGGCCAATGTCAAAAATTTTTATGGTCAGCATATTTTTAACGGCGCCTCAGACACCTTCAGCATTGACACGCTTTATACGAGCAGCGACAGCAGGGGGGATATGATCAATATCAGCGTCAGTAACTATGCGGAGGAAGGAAGGCAGTTTGTGGTGGATGTAATAACGCTGGAAGAAGGTTATTGGGGAACTATTTATTCCGCATCCATTAATGATGACTCTTATTTTTTTAAGCAATACAGGAACGCGAAAAAACTTTCACAAAAAACAAATGTAAAATTTATACTACCGGGCTACGGTAAAATACACTATGACATAGATAGCGACGAGGCGAAAGACCTGGGCTTCAAGATAACGGGAAAACCTTTACAGAAAGGGGTTGCCGCCCAACTGAGCATCACCCTGCTCAATACAAATGAAGTAATTTATTCTCCTGTTTTTTATATCTACAAACAGCCGGAATAAGTGGCGCAGGGGTTATAGATCGCTCTTCATTATGTTTTTTCTGAAAGCCGATGGATTCATGCCCGTATGCTTTTTAAACAATTTATTAAAATAAGACAGGCTTTCAAAGCCCACTTCATAACAGGTTTCCGACACGTTGATATCATTTAGCAGCATTGTTTTGGCCTGGATGATACGGTATTGGTTAACGAATTCCGTAAAGGTCATACGCGTCTGCTTTTTAAAAAACCGGCAAAATGCAGGAGTGCTGAGGTGAACACCCGCAGCTACCTCGTTTACATCGCAATGCTGGTTGTAGCTGGAATGAATATACCGGTAAATAAACCCCATCCGTATCTTATCGTTTAAAAAAAGCCTGACGCTGGTATCACGGTCATTGAGCTGTATATATTCATCCGATAGGGCCAGCACCTGCAACACCTCCAGGAGACTGATGAGTTGCCGGAAATGGTTCAGTCCCTGCATGGCTTTCAGCTTACCTGCCACGATCCTTTTGGTTTCACCCAGGAACGACAAACCCATTGCCGAGCGCTTCAGCAGGTTATCTATTGCGGAAAACTCAGGCGTTTCCCGGAATGCGTCTCCCATAAAATTCTCCCGCAGCTGCACCACGATCTGATGATAAGTGGTTTTGATGCCGTAGTCAAAGTTCAGGTGGGGAATATTGGAACCGATCAGCACCAGGTCGCTCCCCGTAAAGCTGGAAATATGTTGCCCCACATGGCGAATGCCCGCCACTGCTTCCACCAGCACCAGCTCATATTCCGGGTGATAATGCCAGTAAAAGTTGTTTCTCAGGCGTGGCCGGAACAGTCTGAACGATTGCCCGGGATCAGGTAATACCATTTCCTTCCTGATCTTCATGCTGATATTTTATTTTAAAGTCCAGTTTACTCTATCAATATACTATAAAAATGTCAATACAGAGCAAATGATGGTCAGCATCGTGTCAATAACTTCTGCCGGCAACCATGAACTTTGTGATATTATACAACACAAACCACCGATATGCAACATCAAACCATGGCGTCCGCTGCAGGGCAAGCCGCCCATAAAACCATTCCCGGCAATCCTTCTGTAGCAAAATCCAGCCAGATAACACTCAATGACCGGAGCAACGGAAAGTCGCTTACCGTAATGAGTGAGGAGGATTGGAAATTTTGGACGCACAATGGATATATTGTAATTAAAAACGCGGTGCCGGCCGAACAGGCAGACAGGCTGGCAAACTTTCTGTGGGAGTTTGAGGAAAAAGCCCCCAACAACCCCCAAACCTGGTATGCCCCGCCCAGGGCAGAAATGCAGATGAAGGAGCTGACCAATACCGGGATGGTGGAAGTATATAATCATCAGTATCTGTGGGACAACCGGCAGTATCCCAGGGTACACCAGGCTTTTACCGATATCTGGGGAACAGAAAGGCTTTGGGTGACCATTGACCGGGCAAATCTCAATTTCCCTATCCGGCCCGGACATGAATACAAAGGTTTTATTCACTGGGATTATGACCCCGAGACCAACCCGCAGAATGTTCAGGGGGTTTTGGCGCTGGCAGACCAGAAAGATGAAACGATGGGTGGTTTCCAGTGCGTGCCGGAATTGTTCCGTACCTACCCTACCTGGAAGCTTTCTCAGCCGGAAGACCGAAATCATTTTCAGCCTGATGTAAGCGGCTTCGAGATCGTAAAGGTGCCGATGCAAAAAGGAGACCTCCTGATCTTTAACAGTATGCAGCCGCATGGCATCAGGGTAAACAACAGCGGAAGCAAAGTGAGGATAGCCCAGTATATCTCTATGATGCCTGCTGAGGAAGAAAATGAAACTTTACGAGACTGGAGAATAAGTTCCTGGAGAGAAAGAAAAGCGCCGGAAGGATATGCGTTTCCGGGAGACCCCAGAAAATGGGAACAGACAAAATACGGAACCGCGGTATTATCTCCACTGGGTAAAAAACTGCTGGGGCTGGACAAATGGTAGTGCTCAGCGCACAGCACTGCATTCAAGTCCCCTGATATCCTGCAGCTTGAAGGTAACATCCGACAGCCTGTTTTTAGGTATGCCTATCACCATATCACAAAAAAGCTGCAGGTCCTGTTTAATAACAGTACAGTTATATTGTTTTACCACCGTCATTACTTCATTCATGATGGTATAATCGAAGTGCAGTTTATAAGGTATCTCCACCGGCTTTTGTATAACGGGCGTGGTCTGCAAGGCCAGGGCTGCAGCGGTACGGTATGCATTTATAAGGCCGGGAACACCCAGTAAGGTGCCGCCGAAATAACGGACCACAATGATCAGGATGTCGGTGAGCTGCTTACTTTCTATCAGTCCGAATATGGGTCTACCTGCCGTGCCGGAAGGTTCCCCGTCATCACCTATCCTGAACGTATTTCCATCCAGCCCGATGCGGTATGCAAAACAGTAATGACTGGCTTTGGGGTATTGTTTACGGGTATTTTCGAGGATGGTTTTAAAAACATCTGTTGATGCAAGTGGAAAAACACAGGCAATGAATTTGCTACCCTTGTCCTTAAATTCAGCTACGCCATTCTGTTCTATCGTGTAATAAAAGTCCGCATCTCTCATGTCTGTTTGCTACAGGTTTAATATACCATCATTAATAAAAGGCAATGATAATACTTTAAAAAACAATAGCCATATGCCAGATTGGAAAGTTATGAGCAGCCATTCGAAGCGTAAGACATATTTTAGGAGCCCTGCTATTTTTTCTTAAAGTCGCCCCGCTTCCAGGCTTTAATGAATTCGTTCCAGGCAAAAGGGTTGAAAATATTCATGGGCGGCGCCTGTCCTGTATAATAATGAGAACGTGCATTTTTGCTCAATGCATAATTGGTAGCTTCCCCCCCGTCCCTCGGCATCGATCGCATCAGGGCGGTTCGTACGGCTTCACTCGTATTCTGGCGGGCTATTTCTATTTCATCATCCGGCACATCCACATTTACAAAGTCCCGTTCAAACTGCTCCCTTGTTGGCCGGGGGGTTATCACCACATGCGACAGGTAAACGGTATCGGCAGAAAGCAGCTTGATCATGCTGAATTGGTTACCTACCAGGTTTTCGGGTATCTTATCCGTTTCTTTTTTATAGGAAACATGTGAAAACTCAATTTCATCCCCCTTCAGCACGACAATTGAAAATACACCCTGCGCATTGGATTTGGTACCACGGTTTTGTCCTTTTATCATCACGCTCACATCAGGAATACCTTTCAGGCTGTCCGGCGTCATCACAATACCATACAGCATTACTACAGAATCTTTCAGGGATTCAAACTGGGCCCGGGCAGTAAAAGGTAAAACAAGCAGAAAAATAAGTGTATATCGTAGTAAATGCTTCATCAACTCATATTATCTGTTTGCAATAATACTTTGAACGAACGAAAAAAACAAAGTAAGGATTTATGGAGTTAACTTTGCGGCTGATATAACCTTTTTAACAAAAAGTTCGGGACATGACTGAGAATGATGTTTTAAAAGCGCTGGGAAATGTAATAGAACCTGATCTGGGAAGAGATCTTGTAACCCTCAATATGGTCAAAGACATTGTAATAGAAGGAAATAAGCTCTCTTTTACAGTAGTGCTGACCACCCCTGCCTGCCCGTTGAAAGATGTAATAAAAAATGCATGTATAAATGCTATTCACCTGTTGGTAGATAAGCAGGCAGCAGTAGATATTAAATTTACCGCCAACACCAACAGCAACCGCAAAGACAACCAGGCGGTACTGCCAGGGGTTAAAAATATCATAGCGGTAGTGAGCGGAAAGGGCGGTGTGGGAAAATCCACCGTTGCAGCCAACCTGGCGCTGGCGCTGGCTGAAGGCGGCGCTTCGGTAGGGTTGATGGACGCAGATATATACGGACCCAGTGTACCCATTATGTTTGGTGTACGGGGTGAACGTCCCCCTATGCAGGAGATCAACGGTAAAGGAATGATCCTGCCGCTGGAACGCTTTGGCATAAAATTGATGAGCATAGGATTGCTGGTAGACGATAAACAGGCAGTAGTATGGCGTGGCCCCATGGCCAGCAGTGCTATCCGGCAATTTATAACAGATGTTGCCTGGGGTGAACTGGATTACCTGGTAATAGATATGCCACCGGGTACGGGTGATATACACCTGACCATTGTACAGACAATACCTGTTACAGGCGCTGTAGTGGTAACCACTCCTCAACCGGTCGCGTTGGCCGACGCCAAAAAAGCCATCGCCATGTTCGGACAGACACAGATCAAAGTACCCATTATCGGTATCGTGGAAAATATGAGTTGGTTTACACCGGCCGAGCTACCGGAAAACAAATATTTCATTTTCGGCAAAGAAGGCGGAAAACGGATGGCGGAAGAATATGAAATACCTTTTCTCGGTCAGATCCCTCTTGTGCAGGGCATCAGGGAGGGAGGCGACAGCGGCGTACCGGTGATGATGACGGATGATGATATTACCAAAAAGGCTTTCTGGGATTTTGCAGGTAAAACCGTAAGGAACGTAGCTATCAGGAATGCCTCTATGGGAGCAACCAAAGTAGTGGAAATAGTGGTATAAGCTATGTATAAACAATCCTGGTTTACAGAAAATAATATTACCGAGATCAACACATTTATCCGGCAGCATCCGTTTGCTATTGTTTGTGGCGTGGATGCAGGCGGCAAACCGGTAGCGACACACCTGCCGCTGCTGGCGGAGGAAAGAAATGGCACTTTGTTCCTGATGGGGCATGTCATGAAAAAAACGGATCACTACGGGGCATACAAAACCAATCCTGCTGTATTGACCATCTTCAGCGGTGCACACAATTATATCAGTGCAAGCTGGTATACCGACCCTGCTGTCGCTTCTACCTGGAACTATATGACCGTACATGCAAAGGGCAACATACGCTTTTTGGACGATGCAGCGCTCTATGAAATTTTAGAACGGACCACGGCATATTTTGAGAAAGAAAACTCGCCGGCGCTGATGAAAAACATGTCGGAAGCCTATATCAAAAGCAATATGAAAGCCATTGCAGCTTTTGAAATTGAGGTATCCGGCATAGCGGCCACGTTCAAGCTGAGCCAGAACAAAGACAGAAAAACACAGGAAAATATTATCACCGAATTAAAACAACTCCATACCCCGGATGCAGATGCCGTTGCTTCGGAAATGGTGAAAAGAACAGGCACTAAGAATCAATAAAAGCTTTACATGAATATACAAGGACTGATCCAGGCCATCTCCCGGAAAAAATCATATCTCTGTGTAGGACTGGATTCCGATATCACGAAAATCCCCGCTCACCTGCAATCCTTGCCGGATCCGGTACTGGCATTCAACAAACAGATCATTGATGCAACAAAGGATTTTTGTGTAAGCTATAAGATCAACACAGCTTTTTACGAAAGCATGGGCACCAGAGGCTGGGAAACCCTCGAAAAAACGGTGCGTTATATACCCGACACCCACTTTACTATTGCAGATGCCAAAAGAGGCGATATCGGCAATACTTCATCTCAATACGCGAAAGCTTTTTTTGAGACCCTGGATTTTGACGCAGTAACGGTTGCGCCGTATATGGGGGCAGACAGTGTGAAACCTTTTCTTGCGTACGAAGACAAATGCACCATTGTGCTGGGACTGACTTCCAATGCCGGTGCAAAAGATTTTGAACTGCTGCAGACCGGCGATGAAAGGTTATATGAAAAAGTGTTGCGCACAGTAGCTTCCTGGGGCTCCAAAGATAACCTGATGTTTGTGGTAGGCGCCACGCAGGCAGAGGAATTTACCAATATCCGCAGGATCATCCCCGATCATTTCCTGCTGGTGCCCGGTGTTGGCTTCCAGGGCGGAAGTCTCAGGGATATTTCTGAAAAAGCAATGAACAAAGACGTTGGCATACTCGTAAATGTATCCCGCGCTATTATTTTTGCCGGCGAAAAGGAGAATTTTGCATCAGAAGCCGCCACCATTGCAGAACAATACCATCACGAAATGAAACAGTTTCTCTGAGCAAATAATTCGCACTTTTAAAGAACCTTTGCGGTATCTTTGCCGTTTTTATCAATTCAGCTTAAGTAATAATGTACATCATCCTTGGATTCTTTTTTGCACACTGGTTCCTGTCTCTTTTTTTCCATACTTTTTTCCTGCACCGTTTCGCATCTCACCAGATGTATACTACCAGCAAGGGCATGGAAAAAACATTTTATTTTCTCACATGGCTGGCGCAGGGCTCATCTTACCTGGTGCCACGGGCTTACGGCGTCATGCACCGGATGCATCATACTTACAGCGATACCGAAAAGGATCCTCATTCTCCCCATTTCTTTAAAGATATCTGGCAGATGATGTGGCATACTGCCAAAATTTATGCAGCTTTCAATACCGGCAAAAATGTTCCGGAGCCACAATTCACAAAGGAATACCTACCTGTATGGAAGTCGATGGACCGTTTTGGTCATCATATGGTTACCCGCCTGGTATTTGCAGCCATCTATACCGGCATTTATATCGTTTATGCACCCAATGCGTGGTGGTTCCTTTTATTACCCATACATTTTTTTATGGGACCTATCCAGGGCGCCATCGTCAACTGGTGCGGACACAAATATGGTTACAGCAATTTCCAGAATGGCGACCACTCCCGCAATTCATCTCCCTGGGGCATCCTGCTGATGGGTGAGCTTTTTCAGAACAATCACCACTATGCAAAAGACGATGCCAATTTCGCAAAAAAATGGTTTGAGTTCGACCTTACGTACCTCATTATGCGCGGAATGCATGCAATGGGCATCATACAACTTAAGCCTGCAACGGCAGACGATACAATAGCAGACCAGCAGATTGAGCCAACCCTCCCTCCTGTTGTCCACACTATCCGGCCTATCAAAAAAGAAAACGCAGAGCTGGAAGTGGAATAACTCCGGGGATTTTCCAACCCAGCATGTGAAGACACATACGCTGGGCTGCTACCGAACTGCCTGCAGGTCTGCGGGCACCTGTGAGAAAATCCGTCAAAGTGCCTGTGATGAAACATATCACATGCTCCTGCAGCACAAAAGCCTATAAAGCATTATGTCGCAATAACATATACTTCCATCTGGTTTTACCATTATCATTGAAATAATGGTAAACCATTATTTTTTCTTAACATTAGATATAAAATTGATCTATTTCCCGTTAATAGGGCATGTTCCACCTGTTTCAACACCCTGGCCGGCACCTGCACCTGTTGCTGACAAGTATCCTGTTTGTGTTCTGCGGACTTACAGTGCAGGGACAGTCACCCACTATAACCTATAGCCAATCCCAAAACCTGACGCAAGCCTATGGAAACAGCTCATTAACGGTTAAAGTTGTGTTTAACGGCGCCTGTGCAGGTACTCAAATACGCGTAGGGTTTCCTGCGGGGGTAACCTATATTCCCGCGTCAGTTATTAAAACCTCCGGCAGCAGCACACTGGATATCGTGGAAAATAATATTTCGAATCTGGAAAGCCCCGTTTTTGATCTCAACGGACCGTTAGCCACCGGAGATGAGCTTGAATTCAGTGTATTCCGCAAAACGGGCTGCACCAGCACAATTGGTGGTAACTTCGACAGCGTATATGTAAATTTCACAGGCGGCTGTACGGATGCTTCCAAAATAAGTTCCGTGGACCCCGATGTAAAAAGCTACAATATACTGACACCATCCCTGATCATAACACCTCCTGCCGCTATCAACAATGCAAGGATCGGCAATACATATACCCGCACAACTACCATCCACAACGGAAGTGACAGTCCCACGGACACACTTCGCTTTTTTATTGTCTATCCCCACAACGGCATTGCCAATACGGTTGCGGGTGGGGCTATTACTGTAAACAGCACCGGCTTTTTGCCAGATCGTATCCATGAGGATACTTCATTTTATACTATTTATGGAGCAACGCTTTTTGGAGGAGACCACAAGCTTGACAATACGGAAAGTGTTACCATTACCGAATCCATCCGGCTTTTACAATGCAATGCTACAACCATCTATGGAGTAGGTTGGGGCGCCGACCCGTTAAATATCTGTCAAACAGCTACTGCCACCAGTGCTGTTTCCATGGCTGCCGGCGCACCTGTGTTCAATACGCTGGGTGGGGCGCGTTCCAACTACACCGGCCTTTGCAACCCCTTTACCATATCTGTTGCTATCAAAAACGACGGCACCGGCGATAGCCAGGCTGCTACTATGTATAACCTGTCTCTGCTGCATGGCGATCGCTCTTCCAATATTTTAGCAGGACCTTATAATATTGACACCACCCTGTTAAGAGTCAGCAACCTGCAGCTCAACGGTCAACCTCTTTCTTTTACATGGAGGCCCGGCACTACCATCATGATCATCAACCTGGAGGACCTGTTTTCAACTGATCCCGATGGCGCCGGCGGCCTGGCAGATGCAGATGGCGACGGGTTCTTTGACGACCTGCCGCCAGGCGCCACCCTTACGCTCACCATGCAGCTTGAGCCCAAGCCAAAAGCCTGCGGAGCTACCAAAAACTTTTATGGCAGCGGTGTGAAGATAACTTACAACAATATGTGTGGCGACAGGCTAAGCACAGATGGCCAGGGAAACAGCGTGGGCAATATCAGTCTCGCCAGCTATGGCGGTATCGCTACCGTTCCCGCCAACGTGCTGAACGGAACACCGTTCCAGTTCGGTGCCAAAGTAAGCTATGTCAACAATTCCAACAGCTTCCGGAGTACTCATACGCGGTATCGCTGGAAAATAGTGCTGCCGGCGGGGTTCTCGGTTGCACCTTCGCCAAATGCCTACTACGGTGTCAACCCCGTTACCAACTTTACCGTTTCAGGCGATACCGTTATTTATACGTCTTCCAATAATGTAATGAGTGATTTTTTCATCAACCTCGTTTACACCTGTGGCAGCAGTGGCACAAAAACTTTTTTATACCTGCTGGAAGAAATAAACGACATCAACACGTCCTGCAACATATGGGGAAACCTGGTATGCGCCACCATCAATACAGATGCGAAATGCGGTGAGGTGTGCCCCGCCGGCCCGAATGTATATAAACCCACGGTCAGAAGAGCAGACGGATCGCTGGGATGGACCAATAACAGTATGACCACAAGGCAAAACGCGTCCAACATTTCAGCCTATGACCTCAGCAAAGCTTTATACCTGGACACGATCCTCGTCTCCGGCAGCATGAGGCAAAGTGATGCATCAGGCAACCTGCACCTATACCTGAGCCTGCCAAAAACAACTATTTCCCCCGCAGGTGTCAACAAGCTGACGCCTGTGGCCGTCACCTCTACATTGTATAGAGGCGGCACATTGCTAAACACGTGGACCATCACTACGGCCAGCCTGTCGGCATCCACCACCACCTTACAGGTAATAGACTGGAACCTGACCCCGGGCCTACCGGCAGGCGGACTGCTGGCGGGTGACAGTGTGGTATCCGAATCAAAATACATAGTTACCGCAGCCAATTTAGCCCTGCAGGACGAACAATCGGGACAGGATTGGTATTTCTATAACCTTGCCGGAACAACAAAGACTTTCTGTAACAAATGGGTACCGGAAATGTACCTGGTAGGTACCTCGCTCATTAATGGCACCAATGCCTTTAATACAAACGGGTGTAATGCCGTGACACTGGGAAGTAACACCTGGAACCTTGCCCGGAGGTTCAGCGGATCCGGACAATACTTTGCATCAGAATTCCGGCCGGCATTTTATATCGACTCCGTTGTTGTAGATCTCCCGGATGCCTATTACCTGAACAGTGTAACCTATGCCATCTCGTATGTGGCTGCCAACGCAGCCCTGGGAAGCACCTCCAACACACCCATCATGCCGGATTATATGAACGGTACCAAAAAAACCTATATCAATCCCGGTACCTGGAAAATACCCAATATTACCATTACCAATCATTACGGTGCTGGCGTAAGGATAAATGTTTCACCGACCTGCGCCACGGAAGCCGTCATGACCACCAATGTAAAAGTATACATTCGCGACTACTACTACGCGTATGCCACCGGCAGCACGCCAACACCCGTACCGGCCGGCTTACGTTATGTGCTGGGAAGCGCTGCCGAAATAACATCGGGGTCGGGACAAAGCCGGAATATTGTTTATTCCGGTTCCGGAGCGCCCAATCTTACCCTCCAGAATGCAACCGGTGAAATACAGGGTATATCCGCCAACCAGCGCTGGACTGTTACACTGGGCAACGCCGGCACGAGCGCCGCTCCGTATACCTGGATTGCCATTCCAGCTCATTCGGGGATCCATGTTACACAGGTAATGGACGGTGTCGCCGTTATTACACCTGTTAATTACCCTGGCGGAAAGATCTATCGCTTAAGTACCACCGGGATAACACCGGGTAATTCAAAAAGTTATGATATCCTGTTTAATTATAACACCTGCACTAAAGACAGCCTGCTCGTGCTGGGAGGCTGGAACTGTTCCGTATTCCCTGATAATCCTTCTGAATACGCCTGCGGACTTGATTCTGTCTATCTGAAAATAGATCCGTTGCCCAGCCAGGTGCAGTTGAGCGTGCAGCGGCATCCGGGTAATAACAATCCCATATCGTTATGTAATACAGACAGCACTGTACTGATCGTCAACAGTGTGCAGGCCGCCAACCTGATATCACCTTATATCCGTTTCACGCCACCGGCCGGCATTACCGTACCACCTGTCGTGCAGGTAGAATATCCACTGGGGAGCGGTAGCTACCAGTTGCTTCCCGTGCTCATGATCGGCAGCGCATACCAGGTAAACCTGAATGCCCATACCGGTATAGGTGCAAACGGAATGCCCGGCACGAGCACGGCTAATATCACGGCTTATCCCGGCGGGCAGGACAGGCAGGCCAAAATAAAGCTGGATTTCAATACTACCTGTGAATTTATATCCGGCGTGTCTTTCCGGTTTTCCGTATTTGGGTATCATCCCTGTGGCAATGCGGCAACCGGCAACAACACCAGCATTACCACCAACCCGTTACACATATCGGCGCTACTGCTACCGGTAGTGCGGGCTTTAACCTCACTGTAAGCGCTACCAGCTTGCAATGTGGGGTGCCGGTACGGTTGTCATCCGTTGTTATACCTACTTCTGTTGGTTCCGTCAATACCGATACGCTGATATATACCTTACCGGAAGGCGCTGTATATGCGGGTAATATAACACCCGGGTTTACAGCAACCGTGCATGCTAACACTGTAAAAATACCAATGCCCGTCTCTCCTGCTGCCACCGCCGTGAGCTTCGGATTCGATGTTGTGGCAGGTGGCGTCACCTGTGCTGGTGGTTCGGTTATATCAGTAGCGTATAAACGCGAAATTACCAACCTTACCTGCGGAGCCTCCAGTTGTTCAGCGGCCGGTATCGTGATTGCACAGGCAAATTCACCTGCCTTCAACACACAAAAACCGGAACTTGAGATTACAGATGCTGCTTATGCATCTGAAACGCTTACCCCGGGAGGGTCATACACCGTGGATCTCACGATTGTTAATCATAGTACGGTTGCAGCTATGGCAGGGTATATTGTGGAGGCATTTTGTACCGGCGATGTAACTCCCTTTGATGCTGCTGTAATACCGGCTGTTCCCGCCGGAGGCGCTGTCACAGCCAACCTCAGCTTTGCGCTACCGGGCAACCTTGTCTGCATCACCGGTTATGGCATTACCTATAAGATAAGCCCCATGACCGCTGCCGGTGTAACTCAATGTCTCTGTACTGAAACCAGTTATATGCCGTTGGTCATACTGCCGGGCCGGGCTATGGGACTAACGGTGAAGCAACAGGGAGGTGATGTACTCCTGAACTGGCAAACAGCTGCGGAACAATACGTGAAAGGATATGTTATTGAACGAAGTGCGGACGGGCATGCCTGGCAGCATATGGGATGGGTGCCGGTAACATATAGGAGTGCATACAACTTTACGGATCAAACACCTCTACCCGGAAAAAATTACTACCGGGTTGTTATAGTGCAATATGATGACCAAAAAGTATACAGTGATATAAAAACAATCGTATTGGATATTGGTGCCGCCGTTAAAATATATCCTAATCCTGCAAATAATTTTATAACGGTGGAAGGAATGCAGACCGGGACAGTCGTGAAGCTCAGCGCAGTCAACGGAGCGCTTTTGCAGAAAGTAATAGCCGGCTCCTCCGGCACGCGGCTGAACCTGGCTTCTTATGCAAAAGGCATATATGTGATCAGCGTGGTAAACAGGGACGGAACGGAAAATCATTACAAGATTTTAAAAGAATAACTTCAGGTATACCCCTGCATCAATCGTATATATTTTTTCTGTATTGCCATAAGTTCAGTATATTTCCGGATAACAATTTGCCTGCCAGCTGATGATGGCGGTATTAATATGTTCTCAGGTTTATTATGAACAAACTGACAAGAAGAAATTTTATACGCCAGGCTGCTTACGCAGGGGCAGGTGTTTCTTTACTATCGGGCCTCAGCGGATTCGGCAGCCCGAATGCAGATATGAAATTCGGACTGGTCACTTACCAGTGGGGAAGAGACTGGGACCTTCCTACCCTGATCGCCAACTGCGAAAGATGCGGGTTGCTGGGGGTAGAGTTACGGACAGAACATGCCCATAAAGTGGAGACCAACCTTAACGCAGCGCAAAGGCTGGAAGTAAAAAAAAGGTTTAAAGACAGCCCGGTTACCTGCCTGGGATATGGCTCTAATTTCGAATACCACAGCCCGGACCCTGCAGAATTGAAGAAGAATATTGACGGAACCAAAGAATACCTGCAGCTCTGTAAGGACATCGGTGCTACCGGCATAAAAGTAAAGCCCAATACATTACCCGAGGGGGTGGAAAAGGAAAAAACGATCGCCCAGATCGCCACTTCATTTAATGAAGTAGGCAGATTCGCAAAGGATCTGGGGCAATGGGTGCGGGTGGAAGTGCACGGCAAATACACCCAGGATATCCCTGTAATGAAAGCGATATTTGAGCAGGTAACGGAACCTGCAGTTAAAATATGCTGGAACTGCAACGACGAAGACCTTTTGCCGCCCGGGCTGGAGGCGAATTTTCACTCCGTAAAAAAATGGTTTGGCGACACCGTACACGTGCGGGAACTGAATGTGGGGGATTATCCCTATCAGCAGCTAATGAACCTGTTCGTTGGCATGCAGTATAAAGGCTGGATATTACTGGAAGCCAGGACCGAAGTACCCGACAGGGTAAAAGCCATGCAGCAGCAGCTTGCCGTTTTTAACCAGATGGTAGCCCGTGCGAAAACCAAAATCTGATTGTATCACATATCTCAATTAAAATTTTATATG
>CAKSVK010000089.1 GCA_934502905.1 uncultured Chitinophagaceae bacterium | reverse complement strand
ATTTTTGAAAAGGATCGTTTGATCTTTTTGCTTCTCATCCGGGGTCTGACAGGATGCCAGTAATACAACGGCAATAGCCAGACGAAAGATTGATTGTATCATTTTAATCTGTTAATGTTAAACGATCGGGCCAGATGTCCGGCAGCTCACCACTGAATCCCATTGGCGGCAGGTTGTCTATTTGTGCCATTTCTTCTTCCGTAAGCGAAAAATCAAAGACATTTATATTCTCTGCAATCCTCTCTCCGGTAGTGGATTTTGGTATGGGAATTACCTCGTGTTGCAGTGCCCAGCGGAGACAGATCTGCGAAACGGATTTATGGTAGTTTCGGGCAAGCGCCTGCAGGTACTCATTTCCGGATATCTGCCCACGTGCCAGCGGAGACCATGCTTCCACGGTAATATCATGTTCCTGGCAGTAAGAGGTTACTTCCGGCTGCCGGTCCCCGGGATGGAACTCTATCTGGTTAACAGCAGGTTTTACTTTTGCAGTTTGCATCAGCGCTTCCAGGTGCACCTGGAAAAAATTACTCACACCGATGGATCTTATTTTTCCCTGCTGCTGCAACTCTTCCATTGCTTTCCAGGTTTCCGCATTTGTTTTTTGCCAGTTCGTATAATTTCGTTCATTGGCAGGCCAATGAATAAGGTACAGATCAATGTAATCAAGCTGCAACCGCATCAGCGACTTGTCCAGCGCTCTCTTTGTTTCCTGGTATCCCAGCTCCTCCCGCCATACTTTCGTAGTAATGAACAGCTCATCTCTGGGTATACCACACTTCCGGATACCTGCGCCTACCACCTCTTCATTTCCATATTTGGCAGCCGTATCAAACAGCCTGTATCCCTTTTCCGCTGCATATTTAATGGCGGCGATTGCCTGGTCTTCCGTGGCCTTGTAGGTACCAAAACCCAAAGCCGGTATCGTATGTCCGTCATTAAGTGTGAGTATCTTCATGCTTTAATTTACAGAAAAATGAACAATATATTCAGAAACAGGATATTTAAAGCACAATTATGATGCCATGACAGGCAAGGAGCTGCAGGATACGGTACCCGGTTAGTGGATCGTAAACTCAGATTGCAGGGACAGAATGTGAAAATATGCTGATTTGAAAAAGCTTTAAGACCTAGCACCTTCGCCTTTACACAAGATCCGGGTTACAGGATCCAGGCAGATATGTGCTCCAAACCCGGGACCAGCCTGTGTCTTGCATCTTGTATCTGCATCCTGAATTCCCAAAACTTATTCTTTCTCCACCAGTGCTTCAGCTATATGGTAAGCTTCCAGTCCGCTCAATACCGGCGGTGCTTTTGCCTCGTCAATCACCAGCTCTATGCCGGTGACCTCCGTCGCGGGGAAAGTAAGTATCCTCTTCCTGCCGATAGTGGTTCCCTCAATGGTCCTGACGACGGTATTGTCCCCGTTTTTCAGGTGAATGGTGAACCTGGCAACACGTTGCCCCAACGCGATATCTTCTTTTAAAATGATGGCGTTAATGCTTTGGGTAGAAAGAGTTGCTTCCAGCAAGCCGGCAACATCCGGAAGCAGGTGCAAGCCGTCTGCCTTTAATAATTTTTCTATTGTTTTACCCTCATGTGTATATTTCACCTTTGCCCCGGAAAGAAGATCCTTTGAAAAGCTTTCATCACGGTATTGCTTAAACGCAATTAAAGCCGCCGAATCTTTTTCGTGTATCAGTCCTCTCCTGTCGGGAGGAACGTTCAGCAAAAATGCGGATCCTCTTCCCACCGACTTCAAATAAAGGTCAAACAATGCTTCCCCGGATTTCACCTTATCGTCTTCCTCGGTATGATAAAACCAGCCCGGCCGGATGCTTACATCGCATTCACTCGGGATCCAGTTCCTACCGTTCACATTGCCGCGGTTGAGCGTATCGCTTGATGGTGCACCATGTCCGCGTGTAAAACCCGCCGTATCTAAAAGATTCCAGTTTGTAGTACCGGCTATGCCTTTTTCATTACCTACCCAACGGATATCCGGTCCGATATCGCTGAACACAACTGTTTTCGGTGCTATCTGCCGCATGGTTTCTTCAAACCGCTTAAAATCGTATTGCTGCTTTTTTCCGTTAGGTCCTTCTCCGTTCGCACCATCCCACCAGAATTCAAAGAGTGGTCCGTAATTTCCCACCACTTCTTTCATCGTATTTACATACACATCGTTGTAAGCAGGGGTGCCATATTCAGGATGATTGCGGTCCCAGGGAGAAAGATAAATACCAAACAGGAGCCCGTTGGCTTTGCAGGCATCTGCCAGCTCTTTCACGACATCTCCTTTTCCGTCTTTCCATTTGCTTTCCCTTACCGTATGTGTGGAAAAAGCACTCGGCCACAGGCAAAAGCCATCGTTATGCTTGGCAGTAAGGATAATGCCTTTGGCGCCTGATTGTTTGGCGATGCGCGCCCATTGGTTACAATCCAGCGCAGTCGGGGCAAATGCATCAGCCGGTTCATCACCATGACCCCACTCTTTGTCCGTAAAGGTGTTGGGACCAAAATGAATGAACCAGTAAAACTCCAGGTCATGCCATGCCAGTTGCTGCTCGTTGGGGGTAGGGCCAAATGGCTCAGGAAGCTTTTCCTCAGGAGCCTGATTATTGCAGGCTAAAAGAAAAATAACAAGACCAAGGGAAATGTATTTCATACTATTTTACTTAAGTGCTCCTGCAAAATATGTATTTTTTGCCTAACGGAAAGGCACACGGTCGCTGATACCGGTTATTTCAGGAAAATAAACATGGATTGTATGGGAATAACTACCCCGCCTTTCAGGATCCGAAACGGCTGATGTAAAAGAAATTGAATGATGCCGGGGACTGTAGTGCGGGGAGAGCCGGCCGCCGGAGCATATAAGTTACACCCGTTTCTGCCTATGCCTGGTTTTGCTTGCCGGCCCTCCGCACCATTAACACTTTAAGAACCTGACTATCTTATTTTATGAAAAATACAATGCCTGACCTGTCTTAAACATATAAATGATGCCTTAAAGCATCACTTATAGTCCATAGGGCTCGTCAAACGCGCTGTCTTAATGTGTTTATTGATTAACAACGGCTGTTTTGAAAGAACAAATTTACCATCAACCCCACCCCAAAAAATAGTACTTAAGTACTATTTTTGGCCGAAATGGCAGGAAGCTTGTGGAAAAAACAGGCGCTTTTCATTTATAGCCAACGAATTAAGCGCCAATATTCATTTTTTGATGCGGAAGTCCTTTGTCACCGAATATTAATAAATTGTGCTATGTCTGACACGATCCGATTTACGCTGCTGACCTTTATTTTGCTGATTGGTATGCAGGGGATAAAAAGCTGTACACCCGGCACAGTTGCTGAACCTCCCGTATTACACGATGATCTCAGTCCCGGGGATTCCCTGAAATGGATGGAGATCGTAGCAAAAGTAGACGGAGCCGGAACGAAAGGAGACCTGGTAGCAGAACGGAAAGCATTAGACGAAGCTGCATTGTTTTGCAGGGAAAACAATTATCCCATTTACCTTTTCCAGGTTTACAATATTTATTCCCAGAGGCTGCACAGCTTTGGCGAAATAGAAAGTGGTGACGCTTACCTGGATTCTGCTGCATGGGTCATTGACTATTATGATCTTCCCCAGTTTAAAGCGCAGCTCAACCTGGCCTATGCTTCTATGCCCAGGAACGTCCGGTCAGACAGCTCGCTATATTATTTTAAGCTGGCCCTTGCAGACACCGCCAACCTGCTGGATGTTTATAAAAAACTCCTGTATGCCAACCTCAGCAGGACCTATATCAGCAAGGCTTTTTATAAAGAAGGAAAATTTTATGCAGAAAAAGCGCTGGCGCTGAACCATCTTGAAGATTTTGATAACAGGCTGCTGAACGAGATCCACTTCTACCAGTATATCTACCTGTGCGATATGGGACTTAAGGACACCGCAGCAGCGTTTACCATGTTGAGCAAAGCCTACCGCATTATGATGGATTCGCTGGGCGGAAAGGGAGATGAAAGCATTTACAGGTCCATGGGGGAATATTACCTGGACAGGCAACGATTTGACAGTGCGCTGTTTTATTTTGAAGGGTATGAGAAACGTATCGCTGAAACGAGAACGGACCAGATGCATATCATTCCTGATATTTTGAAAGCAAAAGTGTATGCAAAAAAGAAAGATTTTGTCAAAGCGGAAGAACTGCTTACCCGTATAGAAAAAGCGGGTGACCCTACCAGCGACCTGATCGGGTATGCAAAATTTGACTATTACCACACCCGGTACGAGGTCAACAAACACAAAGGCAACCTGAAGCTGGCGCTCTCTTCGCTGGAAGCCGCCCGCGAGCTGGAGAACCAGCAGCATAGAGAAGAAAAAAGCCTGCAGTTGGCCGCCCTGGAAGAAAGTCTTACCCAGGCAAGAGCAGAAAAAACAATTGCTGAAAAAGAGCAAAAAATCAACGAGCAAAAGGGGTACACCACGCTGTCCGGCGTAGCAACCGTTTTGATCGCTTTCATCGGGTTCCTGTTATACAGGAATCAAAGGCGAAAAAAGCTGCTGGAAACCCAACGTTTAAAAACGCTGGAACAGCAGGTACAGATAGAAAAGGCAGCATTGAAATTTGAGGCAGAGGACCAGGAGAGAAAAAGAATATCAAAAGAGATACATGATGATATCGGCCCCGCCCTGACCACGTTGAGCATAGCCGCTAATATGATACATACAGAAGAGAATGACAGGAACAGCCAGGTGGTATCGCTTATCCGGCAACATACCCAGGCGATCAGCCAGCAGATCAACGAGATCATATGGAGCCTGAACAGCAACAACGATAACCTGCAAAGCCTGGTATCGCATATCCGGAAATTTGCCGGCAACTTCTTACATACCGCAGGCATGCAGTTATCCTTTGAATCGGACCTGGACGGGCAAAACCAGCAGGTGGAAGGATACAAGCGGAGAAATATCTATCATTCGGTTAAAGAAGTGCTCAATAACGCCGTAAAATATTCCAAAGCATCCCTGATAAATGTAAAAATGGCAAAAGAAGAAAATGATTTTAAAATATTCATACAGGACAACGGCTCCGGGCTACCGGAAAACATTGTATTTGGAAACGGGCTGGGAAACATCCGGGAAAATATTCGTAAAATGAAGGGAGATATTGCGTGGGAAAATGATAACGGCTTTTTAGTAAGAATGTCAATACCGTTGACCGAAGTATAGGATAATGATCTCAATATACATCGTCGAAGATAATGAGGCATTTCTGCTGCTCCTGGTACAGTTGTTCCGGGAAAGTCCGTTATTCCGGTTGCTGGGCACCTCCGAAAAAGGTGCAGACGCACTGGTGCAGATAGAAGCACAGCAGCCGGACGTTGTATTGATGGATATCGGACTACCCGACATGTCCGGCGTGGCATGTATTGCAAAACTGAAACCTGTATGCCCCGACACAGAATTTGTAGCCTTTACCGTGTCCGATGAAGATGAAGTGGTATTTGAGGCGCTGAAGGTGGGAGCTACCTCCTACCTGATGAAAACGACGCCTCCGGACGAGCTGATAAAAGCGCTGAAAGAAGTGCACAACGGCGGTTCTCCTATCAGCAGCGATATAGCCCGGAAAATAATCAATATCTTTTCCCGGCAGCAGGAACAGCTGCACGACAGGAAAACGGGGTTTGGCATTTCCAAACGGGAAGATGAAATGTTGGGCTATCTGGCAGAAGGCATGACCTACCAGGAAGTAGCCGATAAAATGTTCATCAGCCTGAGCACACTCAAATCGCATATATACAATACGTACGAAAAGCTCCAGGTAAACAACAAAGTGGAAGCCATCAATAAGTATTTCGGAAAACAGGGGTGATGCCGGACACAGGATTCATGACCCAGGCAAGGCAAATTAAACCACTAAGAAGTTAAGTACCATTGAGATTTCTCTTAATGTTTCCAAATTCCTTTGGTTATTAACAGTATTGTCGTTTATACCCGCTTTAAAACCGGCACCTTCAATATGCCGGGCACGTCCCTGAAATCTATCAGCAGCTCACTGCCTGTTTGGGTAAACCGGTATTGTTTTCCCGTGACAATACCCCTTACCGTTAGCGCTGTTTTTCCGGTATACCTGAAACGGATATCCGCCCATCTTTTCCCTGCCGGCAAAGCCTGCTCAAACGCGGCAGGATTGCCATTGGTCATTACATTTCTTTTGCTTCCACAGTTACACATGGTTCATCTTCTTTAAATTCCGGTAATTTATTTTCTCTGGGTTCACGGGCTGTCATCTGCTCCAGCAAACAGGCACCACCCGAAAAAGCGATCCAGTATATCAATTTTTCTACCCAGGTGCCCGGAACGTATATGGCAAACGGCAGGCTTACCCATACCGATGCACAATAAAAACAGTCCAGCAGCTTACCCCAGAAACCGTCACCCGCCAGTCTTCTTAAACGGTATATGATATCAAACGGGCCATCTTCTTTGGAAAACAAATGAGTGAGCCTCCAGTTGGCCAGTATAATGGATATAAACAGAAGGACACTCATTTGTCTTTATTGATTATTGCAGGAAACACATTTTAGCGCATACAAAAAGCATCAGTACTAACAGCATTCCTGCCACTATTGATAAATGCTCAGGGCTCCAGGGCAAAAGCAGCCACCTCATATGCATCTTTTCCGCTGAGCCTGCTGGTACCATCTGTTGCAATGGCTATAACGGCAAGCGTTTCCGCAAAAGCCGCCTTTCCCGTACCGTTCTGATAACAGCTCTCCAGCAGCTGCTGCGGTGTGAAATGTTTTTCATACCTGCCGCTGCTGAGTGTATATCCCGAAACGCTGTCGATGACCATTCCCCCTGCTCCCGCATTGGCAACAGATCCGCAGGTGCCTTTGTTAACACCAAAGCTGAATACCGCAAAATTATTCGGATGATATGCTGTGAATGACAACTGCAGATCGGCTTCCACTCCTCCCGGCTTATACTGCACAAACCCGCAACAGTCGGTAGATGCCGGTTCTCCATTCACATTCACCGTATATATTTCCGCATCACATGCGCTGTTATCGATGCGAACCAGCATTTTAAAGCCCGCTGCAGTAGCAGTATCAGGAGAGATCAGCAGCTCATCTGCGGCATTTTCGCTTATATCCTGATCTGCTTTTGTGGGTACCTTGAACATGCTTTTGGGCACAGCTACTTTTTTGTTGCCGTTCTTGTCAAATAGCTCCAGCGTGAACTCGTATAGTCCATCACCTCCCTGACCGCCTCCATTTTTCAGTGCTGAGGAATCGATCTCCATGGTATGCGTATTCCTGGTTCTTTCAAACCACATGGGGCTGTTTTCCGGCACATTAAAAGGAGCGTTGACCGGATTTGCCGGCGGTATGATATACAGGTTGTCATTGGGTCCGGCGGTTTCCGGCCCCAGCTTTACGCTGTTATGCCCGATCTGTTCATCGCCATTGGCATCTATAAAAAGAAAGTCATAACTTTTTCTTTCGGTATTATCTACCTGTTCCAGTGTACCTGACACCGGCGTCAGATCTGCAGCAGCAACTTTCCGGTAGCTCCAGCGGTAGTAGTAATATTCATCATTCGGCAGACTGTCACCAAAACCCATATAAAAACGCAGGGTACCTCCGAAAGGACGCTTATAATCCTCCGGCACCGTTTCAAAGAAGGCATCATTTGCTGCGGGGGCATCTGTCAGACCGATCCTGTTATAAGGAACGGTTTGTCCGGGAGGAGGCAGGTTACGGTCTGCCCGCTGGTATATCCTGGATACACTGGTATGCCCTATCGTTCTTATCCACACCAGCGATCCCGGAAGCGGGCAGTTGCAGCAGCAGTTGCCCGGCACCCGTGGGTCGGTGATATGGATATGGATATCCGAACCACAAACATAGTTCCACCGGGTGTTACACGGAACAGATGGATGGTATACTACGGTCCATGCGCCATCAATATAGTATTCTATCCAGATATAAATATCCGGCCTACCGCCAAAGCAGGAATAGCTGATAAGGGTATCAAAACGTCCATTCGCATCCGTATAAACAACTTTCTTTTCATCGCAGCGGTACAGCCATGGCCATAACCAGGGCCACAAGCAAAACCAGGGATGAAGGATAGCGTAATTCTCAACAATGGTATCTCTTATCTGCCCCAGGTTGCCTGAAGCTATCTTTTGCCTGATGTCCGGTCCCAGTTCCGGCAAATTTGCAACGGCGTTCATTTCCGCCTGCTCTGCGGATCGGGTTCCAAACAGTTTCGGCTGCACCGCATGGAAAATTCCCGGTCTGAAAGGCCCGGGATCGGGTTCAGGTATCGGCCACCTGATCACTTCTTTCGGCTTCAGTATCAACTCCGGTATCCTTGCGATCACCGTGTCCGGGATCTTTTCGATCCAGTACCGTATCCTGTCTACTTCGCAGATATGTACCCTTGCCCGGCAAACCGCCCGGTCTTCCCAGGTATTTCCTTTCCGGAACCACTTTGATATTTTGCCTGTTACCCTGCAATTACAAACCGGCCAAAATTGGGTGATAAACGAAGGGATAGGCAGAATAGTGATATTCCCCTGGCGGTCGCTGTTGAGAACAGCTTCATAAGGCTTATAGGCTTCCAGCTCATCCAAAACAGATACCTGTTCGAGCTTTTTACCGGATACAGGCGTTATAAAAACCCTCAGCTCGCTTGTATCAAAGCCTGTTTGCCGGAGTGGCTCCGTTTCGGACCTTTGCAGGTTGAACTCAAGGCGGCCTTCTTTTACCATTGACCGTTGCAGTAACAAACCACTGCAATGAAAAAGAAAACCCATCAGCGGAATTTCCAGCTGGGATTCCTGTTCAAACCGGACATCCAGTGAGAGATCTGATTTTGTTGCCATAGAAAATAATTTTAATGCTGTTGTAAAATTTTGATAGTATTACACCGGGTACGGAACAGGCATATACAGGAGCTTCTATGGAAAAGGATCAAAGGGATACTATCCCTGTATGAGGATATTTGAGTAAAAACCGAAGTATTTCTGAAGGGTCTTTTATACATAACATTCCCGGGGTTAAATGTTACCGGGGTTCCGAAAAAATAAACAGCATTTTATGTAAGGTAAAATATCCGATTATGCGTCTTCCCTTGTAAAACCCGGAATTTTTGGACAAGCCGATGGAAAAATCAAAACAAGACGGTATTATTTCCGTAGTGAAAAGCTATGGGAACCGGTTATTTGATTTTATACGAAGCCGGGTGAACAGTACGGAGGATGCAGAAGACATTCTCCAGGATATCTGGTACCAGGTAAGCAATGTGGATATTAATGCAATAGACAGCATGAGCGGCTGGTTGCACCGGGTGGCGAGAAATAAGCTGACAGACCGGTACCGTAAGGAAAAGAATATGGTCTCCACCTCTGATGAGGAAACGGATAACCATTGGTTAGCCAATATGCTGTCCTCAATGGATGACAGCCCGGAAAGCAACCAGTTCAGGGAAATATTCTGGGAAGAATTAATGGCAGCCCTGGACGAATTACCTGCAAAACAACGGGAAGTTTTTGTAATGAATGAGCTGGAAGACAGGACCCTGCAGGAAATAGCAGATGCGAAGGGGGAGAATCTGAAGACCATCATCAGCCGGAAGGGATATGCAGTAAAACACCTGCGTAACAGGCTGCTGGATCTATATAACGAATTAAACAGTTTATAAAATGGAAAGTACAAACAGACCATTCGGGAGAAGGCGGTTTCCTTTTTTCCTTATTATTATTGCCGGTGCTTTTTTAATGGCGGCTGTTGTGCAGTTTTTATGGAATGTCATATTGCCGGACCTCCTGCAGGTGGGATCCCTCAGCTACTGGAAAGCGTTGGGGCTATTGATATTATGCCGTATACTATTTGGCGGCTTCAGGGGTGGACCGCCATCCGGACGACCATTTGCCGGAAAAGGATGGCGGGATAAATGGAATACCATGAGTGAAGAAGAAAAAGCCAGGTTTAAAGAAAAATGGCAAAACCGGTGTGGTCCCAGGTAACTGGGAATTGCGTGAGGACACACAACCAGGCGGGTATTGCCCTATACACCTGCTCTTTAATGTATTGCCCGCTGATCGGCGGAGATATTTCATGGGGATAACGCAGAGATCAAAAACGTCAAAAATATTTACAGACCGGCAAGCCTCCTCAAATTCCCTCCGGGACATATTCTGCGGGATCTGCGTATCTCATCTGCGAATTTCTGCGGGAAATCAACCAGGTAAAAACAGGAATAAGGATTACTTTCTTTACGCTGCCGGAGCTTTTGCATGAAATTTGACCCGAGATATACAACGGGTTCAATCAATATAAATTTCTCCCTTCAGGTATAGTTTCGCCTTTCCCCTGATCTCTACCCGGTCGCCTTTCAGGTAACATGTCAAAAAACCGCCACGGGCAGACAACTGGACAGCGCTCAGCTCCTCCTTCCCCAGTTGTTGGCCCCAGAAAGGAGCCAGGGTGGTATGTGCCGAGCCGGTAACAGGATCTTCATTGACGCCTGACTGGGGCGCAAAAAACCGGGATACAAAATCAACCTCATTTCCCCTGGCGGTGACAATAACGCCGCGTACCTTCAATTTTTCAATCCTGTCAAGCGAAGGGCGGATATGCCTGATATCATTTTCATTACCGAAGACCAGCAGGAGGTCTGTTTTACCCCTGTATGCTGCAAGGGGTTTTATATCAAAACAAGCTGTTATTTCAGCAGTGATACCTGCCGGCTCATAGTGATCAGCGGGGAAATCAAGTATTAAAGCATCGTCCTCTTTTTTCACCATCAGGTTACCGCTTCTCGGCGAATAAAAATGAACCTGCCCGCCTGTAAAACCCTCATGATTGAACAGAACGTATGCTGCCGCCAGGGTGGCGTGCCCGCAAAGATCTACTTCTACGGAGGGGGTAAACCACCTGATCTGAAACCGATCCTGTTCCCTTACGTAAAACGCCGTTTCCGCAAGGTTGTTCTCCATCGCTATTTGTTGCAGCACGTTATCTTCCAGCCATACTTCCAGCGGACATACCGCAGCGGGATTGCCGGAAAAAACCTTTTCTGCAAAGGCATCCACCTGGTATATTTTCATTTCCATCTTTTAAACAAAATTAAGCCCGTAGCATAACACCTGTTAATAATATTCAAATCAGCCACTACTACAGCCTTCCGTTTTCTCCTTTCGGAGATGTACAAATACGTCTGAACAAGCCAGCAGACAACTATACAGCCACTTCGTAAACTGGCTCCTACCCCTTTACCATCCTGGCTTTATAATAAAATAACCTTACAACCAAGAGAACTTCCCACCTCAATACATTGTATTCCAGCAGGTTGTCCACCACCTGTGGAAAAAAAATACGTTAAAATATCGTTTGTCAGCCGATATTTATTTGTAAATGTTATGTTTACGACAGAACAATAAATGTTTATTGGTATACGTATTGTAACAGAATGCTTAATACATTTCTATGGAAGAAACCCGGGAAATAGCGGCTTTAATGAACCTGATAGATGATCCGGATGGAGAGGTATTCGATTCTGTCAGCCACCGGATCGTCAGCTACGGAAAAAACATCATTCCTAACCTGGAGCAACTGTGGGAGAACACGCCCGATGAAAACATCCAGGAAAAGATCGAGCTGCTGATCCACAGGCTTCACTTCCAGGACCTGTATGGTGACTTCAGGTCCTTCAGGCAGTCCTCTGAAATTGATCTGATGGAAGGATTGCTGCTGGTAGCCCGTTACCAGTACCCCGACCTGGCTGTTATGCCCATTCAGCAGGAGTTTGAAAAGATCCGCAGGAACATGTGGCTGGAACTGAACAGCTACCTTACAGCGCTCGAACAGATCAACGTCATCAACCGGATCTTCTATACCTATCATAAGTTCAAGGGTACAGAAATAGCCTACCGGCAGCCGGAGGAATTCCTGGTAAACAAGCTGCTGGAAACGAAGAGAGGAAATGTAATACTGAATGGCATTATATACCAGCATCTTTGTTGCCTGCTGGATATCCCCGTAAAAGCCATCAATATTCCCCGGCAATTTTTGCTGGCTTATTTTGATACCTCCTATGAATATTTCAAGCCCCAAAAAGATGAATCCAACATACATTTCTTTATAGACCCGATGAACGGGCATATTTATACCCATAAAGATGTGGAGACCTACCTGAAACGGATGGGCGCACCTGCCACGCCGGTATACTACAAGCCGCTGGAAAATAAAAATATCATCAGGTTCCTGTTGCAGGAATATGCCCGTTGCTTCGATGAGGATCCTGAAGGCTATAAGCAGGAAGAGCTTCAATCGCTTGCCTCCCTCCTTTCGTCAGCAGATCATGCAAACCTGTAGTTACCGCCATGAAAAAGTACAGGTCCTACATTGCCGCCCTGCTGGTATTGATCGCCGGAGCCGGCTTGCTGCTCAACAAGGAAAAAGCCAGCAACGGGCATGATGACCCCGGGATTAATATAACGATATCCGAGCCGGATTTTGACCGTACCCTCCGCCCCCTGATCTTTACCAAACATGCAAAGTGCCGTATGGCATGCAGGCATATCGATGACAGCGAAATAGAAGATATCCTCGTAAACGGCAATATCAATTACGACAAAACAGATATTCATTCGAAGCCTGATCCCAAATACGCCCTCGAAGGCAAAACACGCGATAACCAGCAGGTCCGCGTTATCTTTGCACCTTCCAAAAAGGGCATGGTCGTTATCACCTGTATCGATCTGGATATGGAGTGGTCGTGCAACTGTAAATAACACACATGAAAGCGGCATCGAAATTTTTACTACTGGTTTATAATATCTATGCGCTGCTGCTGTTTGTCACGTTGATGATAGTGATCTTTCCTTTCGTGATCCTTGCGTCATTTTTCGGAAATATCAAAGGCGGTAATCTTATTTATTACCTCTGCATGTTGTGGGCAGACACCTGGTTCATATTAGTGGGAATTTTTCACAGGAACATCTATGAATCACCGCACGACACCTCAAAATCCTACCTCTTTGTCAGCAATCATTTATCTTTTCTGGATGCTGCCGTAATTGTTAAGACCTATCGCAAGCCCGTTCGTCCCCTCGGACGGAAAGAAACCACCAGGATACCGGTATTCGGCTATATCTATAAGAAAGCCATTGTAACCGTAGACAGGGGCGATACCCGCGACCGGGCCAAGAGTGTAAGGAGCCTGAAAGCCATTATAAAAAAAGGAATCTCCATTCTTATCTTTCCCGAAGGCACATTCAACGAAACCCATCGGCCGCTCAAATCTTTTTATGACGGGGCTTTCCGTATTGCCATTGAAACCCAGACGCCCATTAAGCCCGTCCTGTTCCTCGACACCTACAGCAGGATGCATTACAGTCGCATATTAAGCCTTACTCCCGGCAGAAGCCGGTCCATATTTTTGGAGGAAATCCCGGTGGAAGGGTTGACATTGGCCGACGTGCAGATGCTGAAGCAGAAAACCTACGATATCATGGAGAAAAAGCTGCTGGAATACAAAGCACCGTGGATTGCAGAGGGGTAAACGGGAAGTGATAAAAAGCAGGATGCAGGGTATGCCTGTAACTACCTGAATACCGGGACTTATAATGCGGGGCCCGGATTATATTATCCGCTTATTTTCTGAAAAAAGTTGATAGTGTGAAAAAACAGCACTATCTTAATAAAACTTTTAATCCTTCATTTTTTTGATTACCTCCCGGCTGCACTATTCCGACAGCTCTTCCGTCACCCGCAAACCATAGTACCAGCATTTTAATGATTTTATAAACGTACTCCCGGTATTACGCCAAGATGAAATGTCATTGCGTATCTCATCTTTTACATGCCTGCAATATAACAGGCATGGGATTGAAGGCGTAGCTACACCCTGCTTATTAATATAGAAACGGCTATATAATATCGCGGTAACTTATGATTCAAAAAGAATGGTTAGCAGTGAGGCTTATAATAAAATGTGTCAGGAGCAAGTACACTTCAATGTAAATGTGAAAACTTATACAACATGAGTAAAGAACTATTTGCTTTAACTAATTAAACTAATTATGTATGAAAAAGATAATTCCTTCTCTTATCCTTATTCTTTCTTTTTCGTCAAGCTTTCCTCAACAACTAAACCTGACAGGCGGTGTCGGTCTCGCGAAAGGTACGATTGATGCTGATGTGTTAAAGCAGGTCATTCAGCAAAAGCAGGAAGAGGTATTTACACGACTATTTTCAAACATCATAGTAAAATATTTTGCCAACAAGGACCCTAACGACGGTGTGTATAATTTTGCAACTTACTATGCTCTATACAACTTAATGACTGATATAACGGTAGGAAAAAGTAAGACAACAGTATCTAAAGCCGTAATCAATTCTGCCTCTGAGTTAGCTTATATGTACTCTTTCGTGAAATTTTATCAGGAACATCAAACAACCGGGTTAGCTGGAACAGATCTTACAAATGCTAATGCCAATAAAATTTCAAATATTCAAATCCTTAGAATTGTTAGTAAGAGCGGCA
>CAKSVK010000088.1 GCA_934502905.1 uncultured Chitinophagaceae bacterium | reverse complement strand
GTTTAAGAGAAGTTCCCCGGTAAATATCGCTTATTTACTGCTGTACGCTTTGGTGCTGAAAATATATACGTTCCTGGATCCCAAGGTTCCGGTAGCGCAACCGACCGATGGGTTCATATACCAGAAGCTCCTGGACTTCCTTTCGCCGATGAATGACAGCTTTCCTCTTATTTATCCTATTATTGCGTTGGTATTTATTTTTGTGCAGGCATTAACGTTCAACAGCTTCGTTAATACAGAAAAGCTGCTCCACCGTGGCAGTTATTTGCCGGCGATGTCGTATATACTTATTACCTCTTTCTTCCCCGAGTGGTGGCAGTTGTCTTCTGCCTTGCTGGTGAACACCTTAATGATATGGCTGATCGGCGCTTTGTGCAAGCTCTATAACCATCCTTCTCCCAAGGGACTGATCTTCAATGCGGGGATGGTGCTGGGTATCGCATCTTTCTTTTATTTTCCCGCGATCCTCTTTTACCTGCTGCTTTTTTACGCGTTGGTTTCGCTTCGGCCCTTTAGGGTCAGCGACTGGATGGTAGCAACCCTGGGCGTTTTGACCCCTTACTATTTTCTCTTCACGATCCTGTTTTTAATAAACAACTGGAATCCGCTGACATACCTGCCCTCCATATCGGTAGACCTGCCGCGGTTCACACAGAACTACTGGAGCCTGAGCGCCATCCTGCTGCTGGTTATCCCGTTTTTGATCGCTATTGTACTGATCCAGCAGAACCTGCTTCGCATGCTCATCCAGGTAAGAAAGATATGGGGATTACTCCTTGTTTACCTTGTACTTTCCTTGATCATTCCGTTTATCAACATCACCCCCTCCTTTCAATACTGGATGCTGGCTGCCCTGCCATTTGCCGCATTTCATTCCTATACCTATTTCTATGCCACCAAAAAATGGCTCAGCCTGACGCTCCACTGGATCTCCGTAGCCTTTGTAATTGCCCTGAACATCTGGGTTTCGTCCGGAAAATAAGGACCTGCGCTACCTTTGTAACCAGTGGATACTCAACCCTTGCATTTCCGTAATTACCACCTAACTTTGCCGCTTGTGAAACTGGCATATTTCGCCATGTTTATAAATAAAGCATTCAATCATAAAAACCAAACGAATGAAATTCGGTGTAGTAGTATTTCCCGGCTCTAACTGTGATGCAGATATGATACTTGCCCTGCGGAATGACCTGGGGCATGAAGTAATAGAGTTATGGCATAAGGATAAGGATCTGGGCATGTTCAGCACTTCGGATTGCATTGTCCTGCCGGGTGGCTTTTCCTACGGAGATTACCTGCGTTGTGGCGCCATTGCCCGCTTCAGTCCTATGATGCAAAGTGTTATAAGCTTCGCAGAAAAGGGCGGCAGGGTACTGGGTGTTTGTAACGGATTCCAGATATTATGTGAAGCGGGATTATTGCCGGGTGTGCTGCTTCGCAACGAAAACATGAAGTTTATCTGTAAAAACGTATTTATCAAGGGAGAAGATGATGTGCCTGTTAAAATTCCCATCGCCCACGGCGAAGGGCGGTTTTATGCGGATAACATCACGCTGGATATGATAGAAACGAACGGCCAGGTGATATACCGTTACTGCGATGCGAACGGGAATGTTACGGCAGCAGCCAATCCCAACGGAAGCATCAACAACATTGCCGGTATCGTCAACGGAGCAGGGAATGTATTTGGCATGATGCCGCACCCCGAACGGGCTTGCAACGAGCAGTTGGGCAATACCGATGGAAAAAAAGTGCTGAAAGACCTCCTGTTAAGCACCGTAACAGCCTGAGTTTTTAGCATATATTTAGCGCTTTTCCAACGATATTTGCAGTGTTTCTACGTTAAATAAAAGGCATGAAGACAATATTTACAATCGCTTTTGTTTGCATCATCGGCTCGCTGAGTGCACAATCCGGCTCGGCCAGGATGGTAAACTGGAGCTTTGCCTCCAAAAAGATCAATGACAACACCTATGAGCTCAGGATAAAGGCGGCTGTAACCGGAAAATACCATATTTATGCCCAGGACGTGGGCGTAGAGGGCCCGGTGCCTACAACATTCTCTTTTTCCGCCAACCCGATGGTATCCATGGAAGGAAAAGTCAAAGAAGTAGGAAAGCTGGTTCAAAAGCATGAAGCTGTATGGGATGGTAAAGTGAATTATTTTGAAAAAGAGGTTGAATTTGTACAGGTGGTCAAACTCAAAAAGAATATCAAGACCACGGTAGCAGGTTCTGTTGAATTTATGGTATGCGATGATAAAGAATGCCTGCCCCCCTCTGAAGTGCCATTTAAAATTGCATTAGGAAGCTAAATATAATGATACCCGCAAAAGAGTTGGGGATTTTGGATTAGGGTAAAGAAGATGGGCTGTTTGGAACAGTCCATTTTCTTTTATATGTATCCGCCTCACCGTGGCAATTTGCTTTGAGTTCTGCAACTTTATAATGAAGGCATCAAAGTAAAAAATAATATCACCGGCTATCGTTTCCACAGATCTATACAGAATAAGAAAGCAGATGACAAGCGGGGTAAGAATAGATGAAGCCCCATCGCTTATTTATATTTAACTAACTTGCGGACTCAATACCGGCCATGCTTATTACACACACAGATGTTTTTCGCCTCAGCATTCCCATTCATCCGTTTACCATTGCTACCGGCACCATGTATTTTGCCCAGAATATTTTTATCAGGATACATACGAACAACAACCTGTACGGTGTGGGTGAATGTTCCGCCTTTCCGATGATCGTGGGTGAAACACAAAATACCTGCTTTGTAATGGCCAGGGATTTTGCAGGGATATGGAAGGGAAAAGATCCGCTGGATATTGAAAGCCGCATGAAGGAGCTGCACACCTATGCAGCCGGCAATAGTACTATCAAAAGCGCTTTTGATATGGCGCTCTATGATATCGCCGCCAAACATGCTGGCAAGCCATTATACCGCTTCCTGGAAGGAAATAAAAAAAGGATGCTCACCGACCTTACCATAGGAATAGACAGTCCTGCGAATATGGCAAAAGAGGCAGTGAAATTCAAGGAGGATGGTGTGCAGATCATCAAGGTCAAGCTAGGTAAAAACCCGGTAGACGATATTGAAAGGGTAAAACAGATCCGCGATGCGATCGGTTATGACATCCCGTTACGGGTAGACGCCAACCAGGGATGGGATCCGGAAGCGGTTGCCATGACGCTGGCGGCATTGGCGCCTTATCAGATTGAATTCTGCGAGCAGCCGATGCGCCGCTACAACGATCATCGGCTACCCGAATTAAGAAAAAAGTCGCCGATACCCATCATGGCAGACGAAAGCGTTTTCGATCATCACGATGCGGAAAGGGTTATCAAAAGCAATGGCTGCGATTTCGTGAACATCAAGCTTTCTAAAAGCAGCGGTATCCTGGAGGCTGTTAAGATCAATGAGGTGTGCCGGCAACACCACATACCCTGTATGGTAGGCTGTATGATGGAAAGCCGTGTGGCACTCTCCGCTTTTGCACATTTTGCTGCTTCCAGCGACAATATCAGGTTTTATGATATGGATACCAGCCTGATGGGGCTCCGAGAAGACCCCGTAGAAGGCGGCATTCAATTTAACAACTACCATATTGAGCTGCCGGACAGCACAGGCATTGGCGCCGACGTCAACAATGATTTTCTGGCAACACAGGAAAGTTTTACAGTATAAACCTATTTTTGAGAAAACGAACAACACTATGCAGGAAAAAAAGGCACAGGATTCACAGATCAATATGACAGAGCTGGTGCTGCCCAACGATACCAATGTATTCGGTAACCTCATGGGCGGCAGGCTGATGTACTGGATGGATATAGCCGCGGCGCTCGCGGCGCAAAAACATGCCAACGCGCCGGTTGTAACCGCCTCCGTTGACAATATCTCTTTTAAATACCCGATATTGCTGGGAAATGCCGTGCACATCAAAGCCGGTGTGAGCAGGGCTTTCACCAGCTCTATGGAAGTTCATATTGAAGTATGGTGCGAGGATTTTGTGAAGCAACATAAATATAAAAGTAACGAAGCCTACTATACCATGGTGGCGCTGGACGATGCCGGCAAACCCACGCCGGCGCCACAGGTGATCCCCGAAAGTGAAAAGGAAACAAAGCTGTACGAAGGAGCCCTGAGACGCAGGCAATTGAGGATGATACTCGGTGGAAAAATGAAACCCAAAGATGCTGCCGAGCTCAAAGCCTTATTCATAGAGTGATCGCCGGGATATCCTGGCATCGCACTGATAGGTGTCTTGTCAGCAGCCCTGCAATACACGCAACCATTTTTCTTATTCACTGCAACTGCCGCACTTCATTTTTTGCATTTTTTACCAATAGCCGCTCTGTCATGCCCGTATTTTACTGATGATGCAACTCCGGTTGGATGTATCCTCTTCTTTTTGCAAAATATACTCCTCTCGCCTGCATCACTGCAAACAGTCAGTTTCTTAAGCAGGAAGCTGTCGTATAGCTTTATACCGTCTTACTGTAAAGGCAGCTATTATTTTTACAGCCTGCCATAAACAGAGATATCCCGATCATTGCCCAACGGCAATCAAGGGTTATATGCAGCCTGGTGTCATGTCAGCGATAAAACGACGGCTAATATTTCCCGCTGATTTCGCAAATAAGCGCAGAAGACTTTGATTATCTGCGGAATTCAGCGGAATCTGCGGGAGATCTCAAATGAAAATTCATGTTTGACATGACACTAGTGAAAATGTGCAGGTAGGTGGAAGCAGAATCAATCACAGCCGCGAATAGAGCCTCCGGGTTCATGGCTGATTCTAAATAACATACAAGTCAAATGAAACACATCATCCTTTTATTCCTGCTTGGTAGCTTCATGTTACCGGCATCTGCTCAAAGAATAATCCACAGCGTGGGACCAAACATTGCTGCTTCTAATGCCGGAAGCGCCTATTACCCGCTAATTGCAGTGTCTTATACCCCCAGGATCAATCTTTACGAAAAAGAGGAGTCTTCCGTTTCCGTTGGCCTGCCGGTTAATATTGGCACGATCATGTTTTCCGGAACAGGCGGTATGTACTTACCGTCCTGGGAAGGGTATCTCGTATCCGTACCGGCCGTTATCACCTTCAACCGAGGAGCAGGCGCCACCAGACGCTTTTACAAAAGAACGGGGTTCTTTGCAGGAGCCGGGATGGGATATTTATATCGAAAAATATATGATGATGGCTTTCTTAATGATACCGGTCATCGCTCGGTTATCAACGGACCGGCTGCCACCATTCATACCGGGTTAAGAATAGGAGTCGGAAAAAAAGTGCCCAGGTACAAACATATTGAACTGAGGCTAAGTTTTACTATGCCCCTGCAAAAATCAAATGAGCATATTGCCGGATTTCATCTTTTGTTTTCAAGGCATAAGTAGAACCAGGCAGGTTCACCTCATGGTTGTCCTCATCATCCACGCATATAATAGAAGCCGGCGTACCGGTAAGGCACAGACATAATTAACCGTAATGGAAAAGGTGCAATTGTCACGCACGCTGCAGGAAGCCAGGCTGCACATGGCGCCCGGCTAACAAGATCCACACCAACATTGCCGGGTTCCAGCGGCCCGGGACCTTTCTCTATAGAACCGGGGGGGTCAGGAGCCTGTATACTGAACAGCGGAACCCGACCTTTTCAGCTCACCCGTTTTTTCCCTCAACCTGTTAAAGAATTTATTCCTTTCCTTTTCTCCTGTTTCACTGATAAGGGTAGAGCGCTTCAGCAGGCTGTTAAAAGTATCAAATGTTTTGGTTACAAAACGTTCCTCGCTTGTAGATAAATAACTGAGTATATTGTAGGTAACCATTGCAGTCTTCCTGTCATCCAGCTTCAGCAGAATAGTATTATTCCCCAATATCAGCTCATTTACATAAAATTCAATCGTACCCACAGACGGACCTCTGCCGGGAAGCGATTTTATACCGGTTTTGGTTTGTTCTTCGAGGTGATCCAGCAGCATGGAAAAAGAAGATACCACCTTGTCAAATTCATCTTCATTTCTAAAAACACCCGCATCTTTATAATAAGCAATCTGGTTAATGGTGCTATGAATGCTTTCCAGGTTCCAGAGCTCTATTGAATTCATTTTGTTGTGCAGCTCCAGTATCTGCTGCCCCAGCTTATAACAATCAGCAAAATGGTGCTCTTCCAGCGAAAACCGGCTGCTGGTAAAGGCGGGATTGTTGTTCACGGTCCGTTCCCAGAAAAACAGCTTAAAAGCCGCGATCTCGGGATACAAAAAGAAATACCAGAAAGGAATATCCTTGCACAGGTAAAAGATCTGCTTTGACTGGAATGAATTAAAATGGCGGAAATATTCGTGCATTTTATTCATGTACTCGCTAAGATCCTGGCTGATCACATTTAACCCCGGCGCATGAAAAATCAGCGTTTCGTTTTCCAGGTGCAGGAACTGATCAACAGAAACCCTGTAGTGCTCGCATATTTTTTTCAGTTCGCTCATGGAGATCAGCTTCTCTCCTCTTATCCTTCTGTATACACTATCCACACTTAACTCCAGCAGTTCGCTGAGCTCGTCTACAAGGGAAATATGAGGAGGTAGCTCCTGTCTGATATATTTAAAAAGCTGTTGTTGCAGGTCATTATTTTCGCTCATAATAACAAATTACCGCTTTTTAATGATTAAAAAAATCAATATCAGCTCTCTTACCTCCGGGTTATTACCTCATTATATTATGCATCAAGAATAAAAACTGAAAATGAACAGGTTATCCTTATTTTTCCCATTCCTTTTCCTGACGGTGCTGCTTTCCTGCAGATCAACCAATAAAGATAAAGCAGGTGAATCTTCTGATTTTCCGGAAGAGCTGGTGACATTTACAGCCTGGGAAGGTAATCCCCTATTTACAGGCACGGACACCACCACCTGGGACCGGTATATCAGGGAACGTGGCTTCATACTCCGGGAAGACAGCCTGTATAACATGTGGTATACCGGGTATTCCCGGAAAAAAGATGCTGTCATGCAATTGGGATATGCTACTTCCACCGATGGCATCCACTGGCAGCGTTACCCGGAAAATCCTGTTCATACAGGCAAGTGGGTAGAAGATATGTTCGTAATAAAACAAGACAGCCTGTATTATATGTTTGCTGAAGGAAAAGACGATGTTGCGCACCTGATGCGCTCCACCGATAAAATCCACTGGACGGAAATGGGAGATCTGGATGTAAGGAAAACGAACGGAGAAGCCATTGACAAAGGTCCTTACGGAACGCCTGCCGCCTGGTATGAAAACGATACATGGTATCTCTTTTACGAAAGAGGTGACCTGGGCATATGGCTGGCTACTTCAAAAGATATGATAGTATGGACCAACGTGCAGGATGATCCTGTGATAGCTATGGGTCCCGAACCGTATGATAAATACGCAGTAGCCATGAACCAGGTAATAAAGTATAACGGACTGTATTATGGTTATTATCATGGCTCGGCCTACGAAGACTGGCGGGAATGGTCTACCAATGTCGCTGTTTCAAAAGACCTCATCCACTGGAAAAAGTATGAAAGCAACCCCATCATCGGCGACGATACCTCTAGCGGCATCCTGGTGCCGGACGGAGACAGGTTCCGGTTATACTCGATGCATGATAAAGTGCGGTTATATATGCCTGTGAAGTAGTAAGTGGACTAGCAGTAAGTAGGTGGATGCAGGTTTCAGGGTGCAGGTCACAAGGTTCCTGGTCGCAAGCTGTCAACTTGCCTCCTGCAACTTGCATCCTGAGTCTTGCATCTTGCATCCTGAGACTTTCCTAATCCGCCACTTTGTTATTCTTAAAACGGTCGCTTTGTTCTATCTCCTCCATCATTCTATCCAGTATGTTATCCAGGTTTTCTGTGTCGTAGTCGATCTGCATCGGTGGCTTAAACTTAACGGTCAGGGTAGTGCCTGTTTTCAGCAAGGCAAGGCTTTTCTTATGGAAGGCCTTATTAAATCCCCCTATTACAACAGGTATCACGGTGCATTTATTTTGTTTGGCAACCAGGGCTGTTCCTTTCCTGCCCGCCGCAAAAGGTGTGGTAGTACCCTGTGGGAACGTAATGACCCAGTTGTTTTGAAGCGCTTTTGTTATTTTTTTATAATCGGTCAGGTTAAGTCCCCTGCGCACGGTTTTATCTTCTTCCACCCAGGTACGTTTCACCGTGATAGCGCCTGCCAGCGCCATCAGCCGGGACATAAAGGTTTTCTTCATCGTTTCCTCTGCAGATACAAAGTATACCCTTGTAAAAGGGTTCAGCAGGTAATACGGAATGCCCAGCTTATTTTTTTTCCGCCATTTTACCGCACAGAATATGTGCAGAAAAGCAATCACATCCATGAAGTAAGTCTGGTGATTGCTGATGAACAGCACATTACGGGAAGGGAGATCTTTCAGGTATTCGGTTCCGGATATTCTCAGCTTGTTGAGTATCACCAATCTCGGGTACGATATACTGCCAATCAATACATATACTAACTTCCTGACCAGTTTTATATTCCTGAGCTTTTCATATAACGATGCCATTCCCTGTAATTGGTTTGCTGCACAATATAGGGCATTTGTATATTCTACCCGTAAATAATTAGCGGGGTGCAGGGCAGCACATTTCCGCTATTTTTGCAATCAGTTTTCATGCTCAAAACAAGTTCGTATGGCCGACGATCTGAAAATAATTAAAGGCTCCAAACAGGAGCAATATGTATCCATTATTCCGCAGATAGAAGGATTATTGCAGGGAGAAACGGACCTGGTTGCCAACCTGGCGAATGTAACCGCCGCCCTTAAAGAACAATTCAACTGGTTATGGGTAGGCTTTTACGTGGTCAAAGGCGATGAACTGGTACTGGGTCCTTTCCAGGGACCTGTGGCGTGCACAAGAATACAAAAAGGACGGGGTGTTTGCGGTACCTGCTGGGCAAGGGAAAAAACGCTTATTGTACCTGATGTAGAAAAATTCCCCGGGCATATTGCCTGCAGCAGCCTTTCCAGGTCAGAAATTGTAGTGCCTGTCATCAGGGAGCATACAGTGGTGGCTATCCTAGATGTGGACAGCCTGACGACAGACAGCTTTGACGATACAGACCAGGAATACCTGGAAAGGATCATATCCCTTCTTCCCTGGAGTTAATCGCTGTCTTTCTTCTTTTTTCCGAAGATCCTCTTAAAGAAACCTTTCTTCTTTTCTCCTCCGGTATCATCGTCCGCATCTGCTTTCTTCTTATTATTCTTTTGCGCCTCCTCCAGTATCTTCTCCTCTTCTGCCGTCAGTTTCGATTCGGTAGATATGCGTTCCCGTCCGTCGCTTACCGGCACATCTATGTATTCGCTGGAACCACCGGAATCATCATCTCCTTCTATCATCATGCTGTCAAATGCCGGTTCATTCCATTTCTGCATATACAGTTCCTTCACGCTGGCCGGTTGAACAAACCTTGCGGAAGGAGATATTTCCAATGTTTTGTCCTTATACACTTCCTGGAAGAAATAGGCCCAGATAGGCATTGCCATTTGTGCCCCCTGCCCGACATAGTTGTTGGATATCCTCAGGATGGGGTCATCGGCGCCCACCCAGGCGCCGGCCAGCAGGCTAGGTGTAAATCCTATGAACCAACCGTCGGCGTTGCTGTTGGTGGTACCGGTTTTACCGGCTGCCTCACTATGGATACCATAGGTCCCGCGCAGCGACCTGGCAGTACCCACATCCACTACTCCCTGCATCATACGGGTCATGATGTATGCGTCAGCTTCATTGATCACTTCCTTGTGTGTGGTGGTGAAGGTTTCCAGGATATTGCCATTCTTATCTTCTATACGCGAAATATAAACAGGCTTGGTGCTCATTCCGCCGGCAGGATACATGCTGTAAACATTCATCATCTCAATAAGGGAAAGATCCGCAGACCCCAAAGCAATGGAAGGGTACGGTGGAATTTTACTGGTAATACCGGCCTGATGGGCAAACTCAACAGTTCTTTCCACCCCTATCTGGTTCATCAGCGTGGCAGCAGCGGGGTTGATGGAAGCCGCAAGACAATAGCTCATAGAGCGGCTGCCCGAATATTTTTTATCGCCGATCATCTTTCCCCCCAGGTCCACAGGATCTACAGATATCTCTGTTTCCGGTGTATAACCGTTCATTATCGCCAGCGTGTACAGGATAGGTTTAAAGGTTGATCCTACCTGCCGTTTGGTATTGTAATTGGCATGATCAAATTTATAGGTTTTAAAATCTATTCCTCCCACCCAGGCCTTTACTTCACCGGTAAACGGATCTGTTACCATAAAGGAAGCCTGCAGCATCTGCTTGTTGTACTTTATGGAATCCAGCGGCGTCATCACTGTATCCTTCTCCCGTTTATCGTTCCAGGCAAAAACCGTCATCCTGACCGGTTCCTCAAACGACTTGCGGATCTCCGCTTCACTCAGTCCTTCGTTTTTCAGGGCCCGCCAGCGGTCGCTTCCCTTTACGGCTTTTTCCAGCACCGCTTTTCCATCCTTTGTCTTCCAAACACTACCGGATTTGATATTTGCCTGCGAATTGAACACTTTCTGCAGATTGGGCATATGCCTGGCAACAGCCATTTCCGCGTATTTCTGCATCCGCAGATCAATAGTAGTATATATCTTCAGACCATCCCTGTATATATCATAGTTTTCACCGGTCTTGGGATTCTTATGTTCCTTACACCATTTCCTGATGTCATTCTTCAAAACATCCACGAAATAAGGAGCCAGGTTGGTATTCTGGTTTTGCTTAAAATAGTTGAGCTTGATGGGCGGAACTTTAATCTTTGCCGCCTCGGCAGCGCTCAGGTAGTTATTCCTTACCATCTGGTCTATCACCGTATTACGCCGGTTATATGCCCGGTCTGAATACAACCGTGGATTATAGATACCGGTCCCTTTCAGCATCCCTATCAGCACCGCCGCTTCTTCTATTTCCAGCCGGTCGGGTTCTTTCTGAAAAAACGTCCTGGAAGCATTACGGATACCGTATACATTATCGCTGTATTCCACCGTGTTCAGGTAAAGCGCTATAATTTCCTCCTTTGTAAAATTCCTTTCCAGCTTGATCGCCACGATCATCTCCTTGAATTTTTCCAGGATACGCTCCGGCAAAGAGCGGCTTCCCTGTCCCAGCATATTCTTGGCCAACTGCTGGGTAATGGTGCTGGCGCCACCCTCCCGTCCCATAAACACGATGGCACGGGCCAGGCTTTTGGCATCAATGCCGGAATGCTCATAGAACCTTTCATCTTCAGTGGCTATAAGGGCATTGATAACATTAGGAGATATATCCTTATAAGGAACATTCGTACGATCTATAATAACATACTTTCCCATCAGCCTACCGTTGGAGGCATATACTTCCGAAGCCGAAGAAATAGACGGGTTTTCCAGCTCCGAAAGAGAGGGTAGCTTGCCAAAAACACCCCAGCTTACAAGCAGGACGAACAGGATAAACGACCCCAGGCTGATGAGAAACAGCCTCCAGAGATATTTTTTGGCATTTGCCATTGACGGTTTAAACTTCAAATTATCAGAATTTTACAGTTAACTATACAAATTACGTGCATATCTGGTGAAACCGGCGTTAAAAACACGATCCTCAGTCTCCGAGAGAATAATTTAACCCCGCAAATTGCTTGTATGCCTCTATATCCTTGTTGTCCAATAATACTTTAAGATTCGATTCAGAAATGATGCTGAATGAGTACTTAGCGGCAGCCAGCCAGGGCACTACCTGGGAACCTGCCACCTTCACAGTCCTTTCCAGGTAATCTTTTCCCGCAGCTGCATCTTCGAATCCTGAGGTCACCAACATGCTGGTAAATTCATCCAGCGGCTGGATCACGATATCGATCAGCTTACCGGAAAAATTTTCCCTGTTGTAGCGCCCGAAGGCATTCTTAGCCTCAGATATGTATATACCGTCTACCTTGTTCAGCAGAATGAGCACATAATGTAATTCATCGGGATTGAAAGTGAAACCGCTTTCATTAACCGGTCTGGCAACAGGTTTCGGTATCGCCGAGGAGTCTACCGGCGGACGGGTAAGCGCCTGCTTTTCAACTTTTACATCCGTCGCTCTCGGCCGGGTTTCTTTTTGGGTAATGTCCTGCCGGGCGCCTTGCTTCAATGGAGGTGTATCTGCTGCTTCCGCTATATCCACCTGTCCGCTGTCTGCAACGGCCGTAGTATCACCGGTATCTATTTCAAGTTCCGTCAGGTATTTTTCAATTTCTGCGCGACGCTTCAGCACATTGATGATGTTTTGTGCCCGCTTTGCGATAGGCTCATCTTTGTTTACCCTTATCAGGTTTTGAAGTGCCTCCACCGCCTGATCATCCTGTCGCTGCTTTATGTAATACACCGATTCAATATAAAGCAACTGCTGTGTCCAGTACTGGCTGCCGTAAATGCTGTCCGCGCTGTACTTTCTCTGCAGGGCTTCTTCAAATTTTCCTTCCACAAACAAGTTATAGATCTCCTCATAATTGCGGGTCGCTTCTTTTGCTACCGTATTCTGCTGTTCTGTCAATGCCTTGGGATTATCGATCATGGTGCGGTACCTACTTTGCTTAAAGTTGGCATCCAGCAATGTCTTATACTCTTTCGCCTTAGCGGTCATCCCCAGTTTGGTATAACAATAGTGAAGATGAAAAAGTGCCTCCTCCTGGAAGACGGTTTCCGGAAAACGGTCCAGTAAGGCCTCGTAGTTACGGATCGCTTCCCTGTAGTCTTCAAATTTATCTTTAAATATCTTTCCCAGATCAAACAAAGCCAGCTGTATACTGTCATTTGAGTTTCTCAGCGCTTCTTCGGTCAGCGGGATTCTTTTCAGTAATCCGTCATAGCTGATATCCTCTTCATCACCGAGCCCCGGCTCATTGGCGGCAGTTGGTGCATTCTGCTTCTGGGCGTTCACCTGTGCGGATACGCTTGCCTGCCTGCGCCAGTTATCCACATTCGGACGGGTTCCCCAGGTATTCCGGAAGGAGGTAAAGCCAGTGCTTTTAGAGGCATTATTATAGAAATACCAATCTCCTTTCTGGCTGCTGGAAGCAAACATATCTTCCGTTTGTTTATTAAAGAGGGGATTGTTGCTGTTGAATCCATCCGAGCTGCCATCCTTGATGCCCATTTCTTTGCGGATCCGTTTCACGGCGGCCTTAATATACTTTTCCCTCTCCTCTTCCGGCATGGCTGCAATGCCCTGCAGGCTGTCCTGCAATTGAATGGTCTTTACATTTTTTACAATGTCCAGCAGCGCCATCTTTCTTTCATCAACCGCTGCGGGATCTTTGATCAGCGGACTATTGATGTCCAGGCTGTCGTAAGCCTGGTGAGACAATATATAGTCCCTGTTTTCAAAAGCAATGTCCCCCAGGTACAGGTATGACCGGTTGCGCTGGGTCAGGTCTTCCCGGTTATAGGTCACCCCTTTGAGCAGCCACTTTTTGGCATTGCCGTAATTGTTCCGCTGCATTTCCATCTGTGCAGCCATATAATAGATGATGCCACGGTAATTGTAATATTTATCGCGGCGTGCCATCTTCAACAGCTTGCTGATATTTTCCTCTACGATCCTGTCGTCATCTCCACCCGCCAGCTTAATGATGTTGAGCCGGGCATATACTTCCATCACCGGGTCTACCGTATGCTTGATAGCAAGATTATAATACTTCTCTGCTTCCGTTTTATTCTTCGTCAATCCATGTAACTGTGCAATTAAAAACTCCCAGCGTGCTTTTTCAGCCCGGGTTCCGGCATTGTCCAGCGCTGCTACCAGGTGAAAAGCGGCACTGTCCCATTGTGCCTGCTTATAAAACAGGTAAGCCTGCTTTTCCTCCAGGGAAGGTTTCAACCGCTCCGGCAACAGCTCATCCCTTCTCAGCGTTTGTATCAATGCAGCGGCATCTGTATACAGGCTGTCTTCTATCAATGTATGCAGCAGCCACAACAGGGCATCGTTTCTTCCCGGCGGCTTATTGAACATGCGGGAAACCAGGCTTCTTTTTTCACTGGTGGATACCGAATACACATTTCCTTCTTCATTGAGATTGCTGCCGATAAATTTTTTAAACCCGAGCTCTTCTTTTGTTTTAGGCTGAAAATAATAGTTGATGTACTGGAAAACGATGAAAGCCGAATCAAAGTCCTTCTTTAGAAAGAATGCCTTGCCCATCAGCAGATACATATCATCTACCCATTCATTTCTGAGATCGTGCAGCAAAATAGCGGCATTGGCTTTTTGAACCACCGAATCCAGCTCGGTCTTCTGCGCAGCAGTAGCTTCCAGCGAATAGTTGTAAAAAGTAAGCAGCTCGGTATAGTCTTCCCTGAACCCCTGCTTGGCACCGGCAATTACATTTTCGATTTTAATATTGGCATTGAAGTAGTAGTTGTAATGCGTGGTGGTATTCTGAACCAGCTTCCGCGGGACCGTATATTTTGTTGTAAAGGTTTTCTCTGACCCGAGCACCCGGTTTTCATAACGTTCCGGCTTTTTAATATCCAACGTAGCATCTTTTTGCCCCAGCGCAGGGGAAAAAAATGTGCAACAAAATAAACATGTGCCAAAAACCGTTAAGACAAGTTTATACAGAGGCATGAAGTAATTGGTTCATTAATGTAATAAACTAATTTTCAGCGAAATTATTTTAAATGTTCATTTTTTCAAGCATTCGTTCCCACAACTACGTCAAAGTGGTTATTTTTAACACAAATAACTGATAATGGCTAAACTTTTTGACGCGGATGGTACGTTACAACGGTTGAGGAACAGGTACAGGCTGGTTATAATGAACGACGATACATATGAAGAGGTGATCAAGTTTCGCCTGTCGAGAATGAGTGTATATATCACGTTGTGCACCTTTTTTGTAGTGCTGGTG
>CAKSVK010000087.1 GCA_934502905.1 uncultured Chitinophagaceae bacterium | reverse complement strand
CGGCTCTGTTCGATGCCGTGGCCCGGGCCAATACCATTTTGCTGGACTTGAACCGGGATATCTGGACCTATATCTCGCTGGAATATTTCCGGCAGAAGGTAAAAAAAGGAGAAGTGGGTTCTTCGGCTATGCCGCACAAAGTAAACCCGATCGATTTTGAGAATGCAGAAGGCAACCTCGGCATTGCCAATGCACTGCTGGAGCACCTGGCCGGCAAGCTTCCCATATCCCGCCTGCAGCGGGATCTCACGGATTCCACGGTGTTAAGAAATATAGGTGTACCGTTCTCCCACAGCATGCTGGCTTTAAGATCCATCGACAAAGGCATTGGTAAGCTGATCCTGCATGAGCAGAAAATAAAAGAAGACCTGGATGCCAACTGGGCGGTAGTGGCAGAAGCTATCCAAACCATTTTAAGAAGAGAAAATTATCCCAACCCGTACGAGGCGCTGAAAGAGCTTACCCGCGGCGCGGAAGGCATCAATCCGAAGACCATTCATGCCTTTATTAACAGTCTTAAAATTTCCCAACAGCTTAAAAAAGAATTGAGAGCTGTTACGCCTTTTAATTATACCGGCGTTAATCCCAAATTCTAACACACAACCCGTCTGCCGGCACAGACGATCTTTTTCTTGTCTGTCGTCACTGCTACGCAGCTTCCGGAATGATGTAAGCTGAACGAAATATTATAGCGGAAGAAGCAATCGCAACGAGACAGGTCCTGGGTTGATGTACCAGGGGTCTGTAGCTGAAGGTACAGTAGTACAAAAGCTTAATCAACCCCTCATTTTGCGGGACGGGAATTGTGGTAATCATTCCCCGTCGCCCGCCCGGGCGATATTCAGTCAGGCGGGTGTTTACACAAACCAATTAATATTCCGCCGCTCTGCGGCTCATTAAACTAATTATTCCATAATTACTACAAATATTCAGGTGCGATGCACTCTAACGGCTTGTGAGTTTGAACTGGTAAATAGAAGCCAGTCCCCAAATATTATGAACGATCAGCTTTTTACAGGTTGTTGATTATCTCCAACTTATCCTGCATGTCATGGGCATACCGCTATCGGAACGATGTGGGTTGAACGAATACTGTGACGGGAGAAGCAGTCCCAACGCGCTGCGCAAATGATCTTTCGAAAGAGATTGCCTCCTTCCGAAATACCCTGTTTCATTTTTGCTGATTTATCTTAAATTGCATGCTTCACTTCTAATACGATGTAAGCCATGCCAGGTGACTCCATTCATCTCAATACAAGGTCTGTTCCGCAGAATACATATGACGCCATTATAGTAGGTTCCGGTATTTCCGGCAGCCTTGCAGCCAAAGAGCTTTGTGAAAAGGGGTTGAAAGTGCTGTTGCTGGAACGGGGCAGGGAATTAACCCATCCCAACTACCCTACTACCCATAAAAACATATGGGAGTTTGAGCACCGGAATAACCTGAGTGTGGAAGACAAAGAAAGGTGTTATGTACAAAGCAGGCATTATTCCTATGCAGAAGACAACAAGCATTTTTATATCAACGACAAAGAAAATCCGTATACGGAAATAAAAAGATACGACTGGGTGCGTGCAGATGTTGTGGGGGGACGCTCCCTGCTGTGGGCACGGCAATCGTACCGATGGAGCGACCTGGACTTTGAAGCCAACGGGAAGGATGGTTATGGGGTAGATTGGCCCATCCGCTACAAAGACATTGCCCCCTGGTATGACTATGTAGAAACCTTTGCCGGCATCAGCGGCTCCCGGGAAGGCATACCCGAACTTCCTGACGGGAAATTTCTACCACCGTTTGAAATGAATTGCGTGGAAAAGGATTTCAAGAAAAAAATGGAAGCTGCATTCCGCGACAGGAAGCTCATCATCGGCCGCACCGCTAACCTCACGGTTGCAAAAGAAGGACGCGGACAATGCCAGTCGCGTAATCTCTGCCACAGGGGATGCCCGTACGGTGCATACTACAGCTCCAATTCCGGGGCTATACCGGTAGCTTTGGCAACCAATAACCTGACCATACGCCCCGATTCGCTCGTGAACAGGGTTATCTACGATGAACAAAAGCAACGGGCCGCCGGTGTTGAGATCATTGACACCCATACTAAAAAGACGGAAGAGTTTTATGCAAAAATAATTTTCCTGAATGCTGCCACTTTAGGAACGGCATTTATATTACTCAACTCCACCTCTTCCCGCTTCCCGAACGGACTGGGTAACGGTAGCGAACAGGTGGGCAGAAATCTTATGGACCATCATAAAGGCATTTCCGCCAGCGCCCGGGTGGAAGGATTCCTCGACAGCTATTATTACGGCAGGAGACCTACCGGCGTGTATATACCCAGGTTCAGGAATGTGCATACCCCGTCGCCCGACTTTCTGCGCGGATATCATTATGGTGGAGGCGCTGCGAGAGGCAGGTCCGGCGGCAATGCCCCCCTGGGTGTTGCATTAAAAGAATCATTATCGGAGCCCGGCGGCTGGCAAATGGGGATTTATGCTTTCGGAGAATGCCTGCCTTATAGCGAGAACCGGGTGGTACTGGATAAAGATAAAAAAGATCCGTGGGGACGTCCCATGATGTCTATCGATTGCGAGTTTAAGGAGAATGAACACAAAATGGTGGAGGATATTAAAGTCACCAGCCAGGAAATGCTGGAAGCAGCAGGTTACAAACATGTTAAGGTTTCAGGCGCTATTTCATTTCCCGGAAATGCAAACCATGAAATGGGTATTGCCCGCATGGGGCGCGACCCCAAAACTTCGGTACTGAATGCTTTCAACCAGATGCACGAAGTGCCCAATGTCTTTATTACGGATGGCTCATGCATGGCTTCCGGTTCCTGCGTAAATCCATCTATCACGTATATGGCACTAACAGCAAGGGCCTGCGACTATGCGGTACGGGAGCTGAAGAAGCAAAACATCTAGACCGTAACACTACTACTCTCCGTCACCGCTTTTGGATTTTTTATACAGCACAGGCAGGCGCAGCTTATACCGTACAGCCAGCATCCTTGTTAGAAAAATGATCACCACGCATATAATATCCGCCGGCATGAAAGATACCTGCAGCTTTAAGAGAAGAAAATAGACGATGCCGCCAATAATACAGGTAGTGGCATAAATTTCTTTTTGCTGAAAGATCAATGGTATGTTGTTTAAGGATATATCCCTGATCACCCCGCCGAAACAAGCCGTAAAAGTGCCTAACGCAATACAAACACCGGGCTGGAAACCAAAATCCACTCCCTTTTGGATACCGGACAGTGTGAAAAAGCTAAGTCCTATGGCATCGAATATCAACAGCAATTTTTGATAGTTACGAATGGTGCTGTTGAAAAGAACAGCCGCCAGTGCACTTATGAAAATGATAACTGCATAGGAAGTGTCCTTCATCCAGCTTACCGGCAGATCACCTATCAACACGTCCCGCAGGGTGCCACCACCCATTGCCGTAATAAATGCTATAATAAAAATACCAAACAGATCAAGCCGCTTTTGCATGCCGGCAAAGGCGCCGGATATGCTGAAAGCAACGATCCCGGCAATATCAATCAGGTGAAGAATGTCAGCCTTCATATCTAACAGCTAAATTATTTCACAAACTTAGGAAAAGAGAAACGGTTCCGAAAGCAGTTGATCCCCCGAACAGGCAATAAGCATATAGTTTTATCGTTGAAACTCCGGCACCGGATAATGAAAGCTTATAATAGTATTGCTCATTATCTTTATGTCGTCAGAAAACCCCGATTAATGGAACTATTCATAGTACTGCTCTTTATCATCATCCTTGTGCTGATCACACAACAACGGAAAAGTTATAGCAGGGATTCCGAAAAGCTCCGCAAAGAGCTGCAGGCGTTAAGGGAAGAGGTTACCCGCCTGTCCTTACCTCAGGCAGAGGAGAAAGCATCATCCCCCGTGATCCCACCTGTTACAGAAACAGCAGTGACGCCTGAAGTGAAACCCGGTACTGAACCTGTAGTGCCTGAACCGGTATACACAAAACCGCTGGAAGAAACAATGTTCATTATATCAGCGGAAGATGAAATAATGGAAACACCTGTTTTCCAAAAAGAAACAGCTCCCCCTCCCCCGAAAAAACCAGGCTTTTTTGAAAGAAATCCTGACCTCGAAAAATTTATTGGGGAAAACCTCGTCAGTAAGATCGGTATCGCCATCCTGGTGCTGGCGGTTGGGTTCTTTGTAAAATATGCCATTGACAATGAATGGATAGGCACTATCGGCAGGGTAGCTATCGGCATCACCTGTGGCGCTATACTGGTTGCGCTGGCTCATAAGCTGCAGAAAAATTACACGGCTTTCAGCTCAGTACTGGTAGGCGGAGGGCTCGCGGTGTTTTACTTTACCATTACATTGGCCTACCATGAATACCACCTGTTCCCGCAGATAGCTGCCTTTATGATCATGGTGGTCATTACGGCATTTGCCGTATTGTTATCACTCCTGTACGACAGGCAGGAGCTGGCGATCATTTCCCTGATCGGCGGCTTTGCCACACCTTTCATGGCCAGTAGTGGAAGCGGCAGCTACATTTCATTGTTTATTTACCTGATCATCCTTAATACCGGCTTGCTGGCGATCGCCTATAAAAAATCATGGCGGCTGCTCAACCTGCTGGCATTCATTTTTACCGTCATCATATATGCTATCTGGCTTATTCTCCGGGATTATGCTGATATCACCGTATATCGCAATGGCTTCATTTTTGCAACCGTTTTCTATCTTTTGTTTTTAGTGATCAACCTGGCACATAACATAAAAGAAAACAAACAATTCATAACATCCGACTTTGGTATTCTCCTGGCGAATACCTGTCTGTATTTCTCTGGCGGGCTCTACCTGCTGACAGAGGCAGGTGCATCCCATTACCGTGGATTGTTCAGCATAGGTATGGGACTGTTCAATATGCTGCTGTCCTACATGCTCTACAGGAATAAGAAGGTGGATAGTAACATCTTATACCTGCTGATCGGCATTACCCTGACGTTCATATCTCTTACAGCGCCCATACAATTAAAAGGCAACAACATCACCTTGTTCTGGGCATCCGAAGCAGTCCTTCTATACTGGTTATATAAAAAGTCCGGCATCCGCTTAATGCGCCTGACCTCTGGAGCGATCACCATCGCCATGCTGCTGAGCCTTGTGATGGACTGGATGAATGTGTATGGCAGCTATCATTTCACGGGTGCACTGAGTAAGGCACACATCCCCATTATCTTCAATAAAGGATTCATCACTACAATCTATGCTTCCCTTTGTTGCGGGGTGCTATGGAAGCTGTTCCAACCATCAGACAATAGGGGTGGCATCTATGCCATATTGCCTACCCGGCTGTTTTACACGATCACCGGCTGCGCGCTGTTATACCTGAGCGGTGCGCTGGAGGTTGTCTATCAGTTCAACAGTCGTTACCCCGGCACCGGTTTGTCAATTCTTTACTGGACGCTTTATACCCTGGCTTTTGTTGTAATTGCAGGAATAATAATGACCCGGCTGCAGGCATTCAGGACGCCGATATACAATATTATGCTGTATGCAGCAGGCATCCTGGTATACCTGCTGTTCGTGGTCAATGCCTACTATGTACAATACCAGACACTGGAAGGTGCTTTATCGCCCGCTCATTTTACTGCACATTGGCTCACAGCTATTTTGTTTGTCATTTTGATATTGCAGCTGATAAGATTTATAGCTTCAGGTAGGGCAGGCCTGAAAAATTATACCATAACCGCCTGGGTGATCAGCTTTATCTGTATTGTTTTTATCAGCCTTGAGGGCAGCCTGTTATGTAACACATTATTCTACCGGGCAGATAATCCGGTAGAAGATATCCAGCGTGTGTATATAAAAACAGGACTGCCAATAGTGTGGGGTATTTCCTCCTTCGCACTCATGTGGCTGGGTATGCAGAAAAAGTTCCGGGCGCTGCGCATTATATCGCTCGTCTTATTCGGTATAACGCTTTTAAAGCTTTTTCTTTTCGATATCCGGAACATCCCCATTGCCGGAAAAATTGCGGCGTTCTTCAGCCTGGGTGTATTATTGCTGGTTGTTTCGTTTATGTATCAACGCTTGAAGAAAATAATTATAGAAGATGGAAAGAAGGAAAAAGAAGATCAGTTTTCTTAACGGCATGCTGCGGAATTTTTTGCTGCTGATGTTAGCTCATGGCCTGGCGCTTCCCGGTCATGCGCAATCTTCCTACAGGGGAGCCCTGGGAGACATCCGGCAGGCGGGATATCACCGGATAATGATCACGCCGGATATAACAGGGAAAAGCAATGCAGACCTGTCTGACTTCAGGATCCTGTCTGAAGACGGGAAGCAGGTGCCTTATATCCTGAAACGGTAAGATCCCACATTTGACGGAAGGGAGATCAGGTCATTTCCGGTGATTGCTGATATAAAAAACGACAGCCTGTCGGAGTTGGTGCTGGAAGCTATACCTGCTAACAGCTACGGCGAAGAATACAGCCTGGCACTGGTCATACAAAATGCCAACGCCTTTCGCCAGGCAAGGATAAGCGGCAGTAATGACAACAGCAACTGGTATGCAATGATCGATAACATTGTCCTGGGCAACAACGTCAGCACAGGCAGGGAGGAATACCATCAGCTTATATCACTTCCCTCAAACAACTATCGCTACCTTAAAGTATCCATCTTCAACAGGGGACTTCCGCCACTTAATATCACGAATGCAGGTATCGTGCTGAACAGGTTTATCCAGGGAAAGTATGAGACGCTGCCTGCCCCCGTCATCACTCAGAAAGACAGCGCCGACAGGAAAAGTTATATCACGCTTTCCTTTCCGGAGCCTTACCCCCTTAGCAAGTTAAGGTTAAACGTATCCGGCGCCAGCCTGTATAAACGGAAGACCAGCCTTCACGACACAGAAGGAAAACTACTGGATCAAATATCACTCACCCCCGAAATGGACAGTCTGCTGTTACCGGGAAGAAAAAAGAAGGAGATACGGATCGTAATAGAGAACAATGATGATGCGCCATTAACGATCCACCATGTTGAGGCATGGCAACTGCAACAATATGCCATTGCCGATCTGGCAGCAGGCAGGTTATATTTTATAGAAACCGGAAATGAAAAAGCAATTGCCCCGGTATATGACCTGGCATTTTTTTCAGATAAAATAACACTGGTCGACGAAGTAATCAACCCGGGTGTATTGCAACCCAGCAACATGGAGAAAAAAGGAGATGCAGGAGAAAAAATGGACACAAAGTGGCTCTGGATATTTATTATTATTGCGCTGGCATTGCTGCTGCTGCTGAGCAGCCGGCTATTACAGAATATCGCTAAAAACAGAAATGATCGTTCATAATATTACTACTAAAGTTTTATGGGTAGCCAGCGAGGAATGGATCCGTTGGCAGCAGGAAACATGTTTCCCTAAACTACTGGCCACGGGCTTATGTGAAGACTGCAGGATCTTCCACCTGCTGGACCAGGATGAAACGGAGGGACCCACCTATACGATACAGCTCTTCTTTAACAAACAGGAAAGTTACGACGCATTTTTACTTGAGATCAACCCCGGCCTGGTACGGGATGCAGATCAGCGCTGGCGCGGGGTATCCGTACATTTCAGCACGGCTATGCAGCTTGTTAACTAAATGTGGATAACAAATAATAAAGGTTGCAGGAATGATTTTTTATTGTAAATTCCTTCAAATCCTTTACAGGTAAGCATTTCAGGGGACAATCGCTAAAACCCTTTACTGTATTGGGTTACAGCCGGATAAAGTCTTGCTTCAGCAAAATGTTTCCTTCCTGTCATATCCTGCAAGCCTTACTCCAAGCGGGTTATATCCGCTCACAGCCTGTTGAAAAAGAAATGGAAAAATTTTGTTGGATGTAAAAAGCATCTATATTTGTTCACCAAATTAAATTTTAAAAAAGCTCTATTATGAACAAAGCTGAATTAATCTCTAAGATTGCAGATGATGCCGGTATAACTAAAACTCAGGCTAACGAAGCACTTGATTCTTTTATCGAGGCTGTTACTAAAACACTGAAAGGTGGTGGAAAAGTAACCCTGGTTGGTTTCGGTACTTTTTCAGTTTCTAAACGTGCTGCCCGTAATGGCCGCAATCCTCAAACTGGTGCGGTTATTAAAATCAAAGCCAAAAAAGTGGCACGCTTTAAAGCCGGTAAAGAACTGTCTGCTAAATTATAATCAGTACACAGGAACATTTTTAAGCAGGATACAATTTTTGTATCTTGCTTTTTTATTTCAATTTGTTTAGTTATTTAAAATGTAATTATGGGAAGAGGTGACAAAAAAACAAAAAAAGGAAAAATTGCCCAGGGCTCTTTTGGAAAAAGCCGTCCGGCAAAACCCAGAAAGGCTGCTCCTAAAAAGAAGGAGGCCTGACGATATATCAAACATCCGGCTTGTTATGAGTTGGATGTTTGATTTTTCCAGCTGCCGAGGAAACACCATTGTACAGGTAAAACTTATACAATGAAAGCTTTTAACATATTTTTTCTGATTGCCTTTGTACTCTCCGCGATACTACAGTACAACGATCCTGATCCGTATCTCTGGATCCCTATCTACCTGTACGGCGCTTTGGCATGCTGGTGGGCTTTACGGGGGAAATACTACCCCGGCATGTACGCTGCAGGCATTCTTTTGTTCCTGGGTTACGCAGTTGTTCTTTTCTTTGAAAAAGACGGTGTATGGGATTGGGCTACCAAACACAACGCAGAAAATATTGCAGGGGCCATGAAAGCCGAAACACCCTGGATAGAAGACACACGTGAGTTCGGGGGACTTCTTTTGCTTATCATTGCCCTGGGTGTAAACTGGTTACACGCCCGGAGACTTAAAAGATAATACAGTTTATGGGCGTCTGTTGATCAACAGTTATCGGTGACCGTGGGTCTCCGTGGACTAAACAGGTATACCTGCTTTTGCTGCGAGCGCAGTCCGTATCCCGCCTTCCCATTCCGGACGGAGTATGCTCAACACAATGCTGTCGCGCCGGGTGCCATCCGCTTTTAATCCATTGCTTCGTAAAACGCCCTCTACCGTGCAACCGATCGCCTTCATGGCATCGATGCTTCTGCTGTTATTGTTATCCGCCCTGAATTCTACACGTTCCATTCCTGCAGTTCTGAAGGCAAAGTCCAGCATCAGGAATTTACAATTCCTGTTCAGCCCGGTACGCTGGAAAGCGCTTCCATACCAGGTGTACCCAAGCTGGGCCGATTGGTTGAAGGGCTGTATATCATAGAAGCGGGTAGAGCCGGCATATGCCTGCGACTGCTTGTCATACACTATAAAAGGATATTCTTTTTTTGCAGTTCTTCCTTCCTGCGCCGCCTGTATATAATTCCGCAATCCATCTTCTCCGGCAGCGGGTATCTGAGAGTAAGTCCATATCTCCGGTTCGTTCAGCGCAAACGGAAGCAGGTAATCATAATCTTCTATCTGCAATGGGCGAAGCAATACGCGTTCATTTTCGAGCGTATAATTTTTTGAAAAGTCCAGGTTGATCCCTCCGGTCATTATTTCTTCCATTTGGTAAGTTGTTGCAACATTGCTTTCAGATCCTTCGGTAATGGTGCTTCTATTACGTGAGTGATATTGCCGGCATCTTTAAACTCCAGCACTGCGGCATGTAATGCCAGGCGGTGGAGTAAGGGCCGTTCTGTTTCACTGTCACGCGAAAGGTTGAACTTTTTTTTAAAAGAGGACAAATAAACAGGCTTACCGTCTCCATATAACTCATCACATACAATCGGATGACCTATATGCTTCATATGTACCCTTATCTGGTGTGTCCGCCCGGTATGGATCCTGAATTTCACCAGTGAATAGCTGCCAAAAGATTCCTGTACTTCATATTCGGTAACTGCCGTTTTGCCTTTCTTATTGGTTACCATCGTCCCTTTTTTTACCGGGTGCTCCATGATCGCTGCATCAATGGTACCAGAGGTTTGCGCCGGTACACCATGCACGATACCGAGATAATATTTCTTCACATCCCTTCCTTCAAATAAGCCTGAGAGGTACCTGTGCGTTTGCTCATCTTTGGCATAGACGATCACGCCACTGGTATCCTTATCCAACCGGTGCACCGTCCAGATATTTCCATACCGGTCTGCCAGTAATCCTTTCAGGGACGGCTCTTTTCCCTCCCTGTCTGGTACAGACAATAAACCGGAAGGTTTGTTCACCACTACAAAATGACTATTCTCGAAAAGAATATCTGCTTTAAGGCTTGTCACTGGCAGACTTTTTTTTAGGGGCGAAAGAAGTATTCAGGTGCTTCAGCAACCGTATCTCTTTTTCACTGAGGAACCGCCACTTTCCACGGTCTACGTTTTTCTTGGTGAAAATACCATACATCACCCGGTCCAGGTTTTTCACCTTGAAGCCCATCTTTTCAAAGATACGGCGCACGATGCGGTTCCTGCCGCTGTGTATCTCTATGCCAATCACGCTTCTGTCTTTTGCATCCGCATAGGCCACCGCATCCGGCTGAATAAATCCGTCGTCCAATTTCACACCACCGGCTATCGTATCCAGCTGTTGCTTTGTCACCGGCTTATCTACCTTTACCTCATAGATCTTTCTCACTTCATATTTGGGATGTGTCATTCTCTGCGCTATTTCACCATCATTCGTCAGCAGCAGCACGCCTGTTGTATTCCTGTCCAGCCGTCCCACGGGAAATACCCGTTCATCAGTAGCGCTTCTCACCAGATCCATAACGGTTTTCCTGCCTTCGGGATCATCGGTGGTGGTGATATAATCTTTCGGCTTATTGAGCAATATATACACCAGGTTTTTCTGAACAGTGATCTTTTTACCGTTTACCTTTACTATATCGGTTCTGCTTACGCGGTGCGGCGGCTGGGTTATTAGGGTACCATTCACCGTTACCTTTCCTTCTTTGATCAGGTCCGCAGCTTCCCTGCGCCCGCAAACACCACACCAGGCAATGAATTTATTCAGCGGCATTTCGTCTGTCTCTTTTACCCGGGTATCCGGCGCTACGGGAGCCGACGCAGTATTTGCCTTATTGTTTTTTATCAATGTTCTGCTGCTTCCTTTTTTTTGTACCTGCTTTTTTTCCACTTCCCGTTTCCCGGACTGTACACCTTTTTCAAAACGTTCACTTCCTTTTTCTGCTTTTCCCCGGAAACCTGCTGTATGCTGACGGGTATCTGCTGCCTTGCCCGGTCGCCTGCCTTCTCCCCGCTCCTGTCTGTCTGTCTCCGGTCTGTTCCTGCCTGCCAGCTTCCTTTCCTTCGCGATACGTTTCTGTTCATCAAACCAGGCATTTTTCTCTTGCCGGACCTTCTTCTTTTCCTGCCGGATCTTCTCCTTCTTCTTTGCCCCGCTATCGGATTTATTGATAAACTTGTCAAAGGCGCCTTTACCCATATGTTATAATTAAACGATTAATGATTTACTGAATGCCTTCTTTATTGGCCAACTGACCGCAGGCTGCATCAATATCCTTTCCACGGCTGCGTCTGAGCCGGGCATTCACCCTGTTTTTTTCAAGGTATTGCATAAAATTGTTGGTCACCGCTTCGTCAGGCTTTTTAAACGACGCCATATCGATCGGGTTATACTCAATGATATTCACCAGGTCTGCCGGGATCTGACGGAACACTTTTACCAGCTCCGTCGCATCTTCCGGCGAATCGTTGAAGTCTTTAAACAGGATATATTCGAGGGTGATCTCATTACCGGTTTTCTGATAGAAATAATTCAACGCTTCTACCAGCGACCTGATATCGTTGGTATCATTGATCGGCATGATCTCGTTCCGCTTTTTATCATTTGCTGCATGCAGCGACAACGCCAGCTTAAAACGTACCTGGTCATCTCCAAGCTGCCGGATCATTTTGGCTACGCCGGCGGTTGATACCGTAATGCGACGCGGGCTCATGCCCAGTCCATCAGGGGCGGAAATACGTTCTATGGCTTTCAGCACATTTTTATAGTTAAGGAGGGGTTCTCCCATCCCCATAAAAACAATATTGCTGAGCTTTTTCTGGTAAATTCTTTCCGCCTGCTGGTTGATCAGCACTACTTCATCGTAAATCTCATCATAGTTCAGGTTACGCTTGCGCCCCATATAACCGGTGGCACAAAACTTACAGGTAAGGCTGCACCCGATCTGGGAGGATACGCAGGCGGTCTGGCGGGAGTCGGTAGGAATGAGCACCCCCTCTACCAAATGATGATCCACCGTTTTAAAACGGCTTTTCACCGTTCCGTCAGAGGAATATTGCGATGCATCCACCGTTAAGGCGGGTAGCTCAAAAACTTCCCCGAGCTTTGTCCTCAACTCTTTGCTCAGGTTGGTCATGGCCTCAAAGCTATGCGCATGCTTTTGCCACAGCCACTCGTATACCTGGTTGGCCCTGAACTTCTTATCCCCCGACTGTACAAAATAATCCTGCAATTCAGCCAGGCTGAGGTGGCGGATATTTCGTTTATTGACTCCCTGCATAACCTGCAAAGATACATAATGCAGCTCACCTGCTTTGAAAAAGATGAAGGGCCGGTAACCGGAAATATTGGTAAATACCAAGTTTTATTACCGGGGAGCTGCTGATTTTTGCATCACAAAACAAAACAATCATGAAAGAGCAAAGCAAGGGAGCATTACTGAAAACCCTGGAAGCAAGGGTGGAAAAACATATAGGAATTGCGGTAGATACTTTCCAGAACCTGACGGAAGAAAAGTTGCTGCAACCTGCTGCCAATGGGGGTTGGAGCATAGCACAATGTATGGACCACCTGAACCGGTATGGCGACTACTATCTCCCGGAAATTGAAAAAAAGCTGTCAGCGCCAAAAGGTAAAAATCCCGATACTTTCAAAGGAAGCTGGCTGGGCAGCTATTTTACCCGTATGATGGAACCGGCGACAGGGAAGAAAAAAATAAAAGCTTTCAAAGCATACATTCCTCCGGCAAAGCTGGATGCACATGCTGTAATAGCTGTTTTCATCAACCAGCAGGAGCAAACACTCCACCTTTTGGAACAGGCCAGGGACGCGGATCTCGACGGGTTGAAAATACCTGTGTCTATAGCCAAATGGATCAGCCTCAGGCTCGGTGATGTCTTCCAGTTTGTGATCGCACATAATGAAAGGCATGTGCAGCAGGCAATGAACAATATAAATGGATAACCAACCTGAGACTATAGTCTCAGAAGAATATAGAAGCTACGAAGTCAGAGACTTCGTAGAGCACAGCGAAATCAGATACTTTGTAGAGCACAGAGAATTTGTGTGAGGATACGCAACCAGGCGATCTGTGTCGCGGCACGTGTCTTCACGTGCAGTTCGAATGGGGATTGGCCGCTGTCCGAAGTTTGAAAACTTCGGATACCCTATGTTCTCAACCGTCTCCGACGGCAGATATGGCTCAACCGGCACGGTTCGCCTGGAGGTTTTCTTTTATAGCAAGCAGGTCTTTCCTGTATTTTTTTGCATGCTGGTATCCCGCCTGGAACAGCTCATCCATTTTTTTTGTTTCAAAGGTCCCGTACCGGCTCAGCTCATCCATTCTTATATACAGGTCGCAGTTCTTTTCCGGCGACTTCACCATGTTGGCGGTAGCAATCCGTATTAACCGGGTAATAATCTCCTTGTAACCAGGTTCTCCTTCCATTTTACCCACCGTATCTACATTGATGCCGATCACTTTGTTGCAATTGGCCCTTACCTGCTCTACCGGAAAGTTATTCAGCAAGCCGCCATCACAGAGATAGGCATCCTTGTAAAGCACGGGTTGAAAAACAAGCGGAAAACAACAGGATGACTTTACGGCAAGCGACAACGACCCGCGGTTGAAAACCAACGAACGCGCGTTGGTGAGATCGGTAACCGCTACAAAGAGCGGTTTTTTTAACTGCTCAAAGCTGTCGTGCGGAATATATTTTTTAATGATCTTTTCTAAAATAGAAGTGCTGAACAAACCACCCCTGGTCATGGAAATATCGGAATAGCTGAACAGCTTTTCCTTTTTACAAAAGTCTAATACTTCTTCCGGTGTATATCCATGTGCAATAAATGCGCCCAGCAATGCGCCTGCGCTGGTACCCGATATCTCATCCGGGATCATTTTCAGCTCCTGCACATATTGCAGCACACCCAGGTGCGCTATACCCCTGAAGCCTCCCCCCGACAAAGTAATGCCCAGCTTATTGTTTACGATCATATACCTTGCTTTTGCTGCAAACGTACTACAGTCATGTCAAACATGAATTTTCATTTGAGGCCTCCCGCAGAATTCCTCAGATAATCAAAACCTTCTGCGCTTATTTGCGAAATCAGCGGGAAATATTAGCCATCGTTTTATCGCTGACATGACACTACAGTACCTGCACTATCAAAAATTTCAGGTAGTTGGTGTTCTCCATCCCGGGAATAATGGGATGATCGGATGATTGTGCCTGGAACGTGACCTGCCGCAGCTTCCGGCGGGCATCTTTGGCAGCCATACCAATGATCTCCGTAAACAGGTCCGGCTGCACCAGGTTGGTGCAACTGGATGTTACCAGGAATCCTCCGGGTTTCACCAGCTTCATTCCCCGGAGATTGATCTCCTTATAGCCTGTGATCGCTTTCTGGATGTTCTCACGGGTTTTAGTAAACGAAGGAGGATCGAGCATAACTACATCATATTGCTTTCTCTCTTTTGTCCAGGCTTTCAGCACATCAAAAGCGTTTACACAACTGAAGCGACAGCTTTTTTCATACCCATTCAGCGCGGCATTGGCTGTTGCCTGGCGACAGGCACTTTCCGATATATCCAACCCCAGCACCGATCTTGCGCCATAATGTGCCGCATGAATTTCGAATGTACCGGTATAACAGAATGCGCCCAGCACATCCGCTCCCTTTACAATATGCTGAATAGCCCTCCTGTTATCCTGCTGATCCAGGAAATACCCGG
>CAKSVK010000086.1 GCA_934502905.1 uncultured Chitinophagaceae bacterium | reverse complement strand
AACGATGGTCCCGGATAGGCTAGCTTCAACCGGGGAATGAGCCAAAGAAACGGCTTTGCAGGAGATACCGTCTATCTTCAGTGCCAGCCCACCCCTGCTCCAGCTTTCAGATTCAAAACTTTGATAACGGGGTGTATAGCCATAAGATTTCAGCAGATTGAATACCTGCTCTTCCGCCTTTGCCCCGTTTGCAGATCCCGTCAGCCGGTGACCGATATAGGTTGTGGATTGCTGCAGGTTTTGATAACCGGTGGAACGTTGACTTACTTCCGTGTGTACCTGTTGAAAAATATCTTTCCACCCGTCTTTTGCCTGCCCTGTGGCTGTACCTGCTAAAGCGGTAAAGCAAATGCCTAGGATAATACTTTTGGACATAAATAAAATGTATTAAAGAGGACCCTGTTATTTATAGTAAGTATCAGTTATCTTTTTCCAGCTTACCGTTTTCCAGCTTCAGCATATACACCCTTTTGTTCTCGTAATAATCTATGTCGTTTGATTTGCCTCTGATCGGGCGGAAGTCGAAATCGGTAATAAGATAATGTTGTTTATCGCTGATATGGCTCATCAGGTCCCGGTCATATTGTTGCAGCAGCCGCATGAAGATATAAGTCAGCTCAAAGCTGTGAAAGGCCAATTCCGAGGGCCGGGTATAGGTTGCTTTTCCATATGCTGTTGTAAAACGTTTTGCCCACCCGTTTTCGCCGGCTCCGGGATTGTATAACGTGGAAGGATAAACGAGTGCCAGGTTCCTGGTCTCCGTCTTTTCGGGGTCAATGAACGATTCCCAGGTAGGCATCCCGATCAGGGTGATCTTATAGCTCTGGGACAGCGCCGTGGCAGCGTTGATCACTCTTTTGGCAAAATTGTCGTCCAGGCTGGCACAGATCAGCACATTGTCCCGATCCTTATCCAGCAGCTTTTCAATATCGGCGTTGTTGATATTGGCGGTAAGACTTCCGGGCTGAATGTTCAGCACCTGCCCTGATGGAGAGGAATTCAGCGATTTAAACACATCTGTTATCCTTTTGTCGGCATTGCCCTGCCTGCTGAGTAGGGTCAGCTTTGCTGTTCCCAGGTTGCGCAGCACATAATTGTAAATATTCTGTAAATGTGTATTGAGCTTGGAGTTGGCTACCACAACCCACGGATTCCCGGTGATGCCTCCGTCGTTTGGATAGCTGACAGAAACGAAAGGTATCTTTTTCTCTTTGGCGATAGTTGCCAGGTCCAGGTATTCTTTTCCGCTGACCGCACCGAGGATCAATCCCATGCCGTCCAGTCCACCATTGTCTGCCAGGGAAAATATGGAGAACCCTTTTTTGCGGGTGTCATATACCGTTACTTCCATGGTATAACCTTCCTTATCTATGGAATCCACGGCCATCATGGCGCCCTGGTAAAATTCAAGTCCGGTTTTTACAAAGGGTGGAACTTTTTTTTCCATTTTATATTGGCCCTTTATGTCAAACAGGGTATCGAGGTGAAGCGGGGCAAATAATGCCACCCGCTTTATTTCAAGACTATCCTGGGCAGATCCGTTTACAAACGCAAAAAATGTAAAAAGGAGAAATAGTACTTTCTTCATTCAACTGTTTTTTATGAGACGTATTATTCCCACTCAATAGTTGCAGGAGGTTTGCTGCTGATATCATATACCACCCTGTTGATGCCTCTTACGTTATTTATAATTTCGTTGGAAATATGTGCCATAAAGTCATAGGGCAGATGTGCCCAGTCGGCTGTCATGCCATCTACAGAAGTCACGGCCCTTAAGGCTACCGTATATTCATATGTTCTTTCGTCTCCCATTACCCCCACGCTTTTAACCGGCAGCAGGATAGCGCCTGCCTGCCATACTTTGTCATACAGACCGAAAGATTTTAACGATTTTGTATACAGGTCATCTGCTTCCTGCAGTAATTTAACTTTCTCTTCAGTAATTTCTCCGAGTATCCTGATGGCTAGTCCCGGCCCCGGAAACGGGTGTCTGAACAACATCTCACGGGGAATCCCCAGCTCGAGTCCCACTTTCCGTACCTCATCCTTGAACAGGTAACGGAGAGGTTCCACAAGTTCCAGCTTCATGGTATCGGGCAGACCGCCTACGTTGTGGTGCGATTTGATCGTTACCGAAGGGCCGTGCACCGATACACTTTCTATTACATCCGGGTAAATAGTGCCCTGTCCCAGCAGTTCCACACCCTCCGCTTTATGCGATTCTTCATCGAATACTTCTATAAAGGTTTTCCCGATGATCTTACGTTTTTCTTCAGGATTTGTTTTCCCTTCCAGCAATGCATAGAATTTTTGGGAAGCATTCACACCCTTTACATTCAGTCCCAGTTTATCATATGTTTCCAGTACCTGCTCAAATTCATTTTTGCGCAGCACACCGTTGTCTACAAATATTCCATACAGCCTGTCGCCGATGGCTTTATGAATAAGTGTGGCCGCCACGGTAGAGTCTACGCCTCCGCTCAGCGCCATGATCACTTTCCGGTTGCCGATCTGCTTTTTTAGCGCTTCTACTGTGTCGCTGACAAAATGCGCCGGCGTCCAGTCCTGCTTACAGCCGCAGACCTTTACCAGGAAGTTGGCAATGATCTTTTTTCCTTCTGTTGAATGATATACCTCGGGGTGGAACTGAAGTCCATATAACGGGTTGGGGCTGTTCGTTTTCCTGAAAGCGGCCACAGGGATACTCTCTGTTATGCCCAGGATGTCAAAGCCGGAGGGTGTTTCCAGTATAGAATCGCCATGGCTCATCCATACCTGCGAGCTTTCCGATAATCCACTCCATAGGGTGTCGTCCTTTTTTATTTTAAGGGTGGCTCTGCCATATTCCCTTTTTTCCGATTTTTCTACCTTCCCGCCAAAAATTTTAGCGGTCAGCTGGGCACCATAACATACCCCCAAAACGGGTAATTTACGGTTCATCTCCTCCACATTTACCAGTGGGGCACCGGCATCGTTCACCGAAAACGGCGACCCGGATAAGATGATCCCTTTCAGGTCGGGAGAATAATCAACCGGCTTGTTATAGGGCGTGATTTCACAATATACATTTGCCTCACGTACAGCGCGGGCAATGAGTTGGGTGTATTGGGATCCGAAATCGAGGATGAGTATCTTTTCTGTCATTTGCCGCGAAGGTAATGAGAAATTTGAAGAGTAGTAAGTGGTTAGTAGGAAGCGATACAGGATGCAGGTCTCAGGATGCAGGTTGCAGAACGGGAGCAGGCCCCTTATCGGCCGGACGACCCCCGGGGAGGATGTTTTCAAATTCTCCCATTTTCAAATTGTACGGCTACTTGATCTTCGAGAACGGCAGTGGCTTCAGGGCAATGGTTTCCACCTTTTCCACGATGGGCGCTTCTTTCTCAGAGCTTTGTTTTACTTCCTGCCAGTCGGGGTCGTTCCGGAATGCCTCCCACGATGTGGCGCCGCTTTCGGGCGTATTGTGGGCTACAAGATATACCAGCTTAGGCTGCGCATTCTCCGGCTCTATCGTTGTCCAGTAAGCGATGTTGGTCATGCCATGTTTGGAAAAGAAGGCCATGGTATGGTTTTGGAACCGGCTGATCAGCTTGTTGAGCTGCCCTGGATAACAGTGATAGATCCTCAGATCGAAGCTCCGGTCGGCTTTTGTCCGGGAGGGCTGTATTACCGGGGAAATGGTAGGGGCGTCCATAAATATGGAGGTGACTTTTGCCACGATGGGTCCCTTTTTGGTAGATGCCTTTTCCACCTTTTTCCATTCGGGATCATTGCCGAAGGCCTTCCAGGCGGCATCTCTTGCAGCTTTATCGGGATAGGCCAGCACGTAATACAGGGCGTTTTCCCTGTTGTCTACCGGCAACCAGTAACCGATATTTTCCATGCCGTGCTTTTCAAAAATGCGCGTAGTATGGTCAGTGAAACGTTTTACCAGTGCATCCAGCTTACCGGGATGACAATAGTAAATCCTCATTTCAAAATAACGAGTATCTTTTTGAGCTACGGCGGTATACGTAAAAAGTGCCATACCCAGCACTGCCAGAAACTTTTGTAACATGAGCTGAAATTATTGTTATATCAGGGTTTTATTTCCCAAACGAGGGCGCTTGCACCTAAAATGGCTGCGTCTGCCTCCTTTAGTTCGCTGAAGATGAGTTTTACCTTATTCTGGAAAATAGGCAGCAGGTTTTTCTCCATATGTTCCCGGGTAGGCTTTAATATAAGGTCACCTGCCTTGGTCATGCCCCCGAATAATATAATTGCTTCCGGGGAGGAGAACATCACAAAGTTTGCCAAAGCGAGCCCCAGAATGGCTCCTGTATATTCATATACTTCCTTGGCTACTTCATCTCCCTGTATGGCGCATTCATACACAACACGGGAATCAATTTCTTCCAACGGGTAATTTTTCAGCAGGCTGTCTTTACCGGAATTGTTAGCCAGGAACTCCCGGGCGGTGATGGCCACCCCCGTTGCAGAAGCATAACTTTCCAGCGATCCGTGCATATCGGTGCCGGGGTGCAGTCTTCCGTTGGGTATAATGGTGGTATGCCCCAGCTCGCCGGCAAATCCGTCATGCCCGTATATAAGCTGCCCGTTGGCGACAATACCGCTTCCTACGCCGGTACCCAGCGTGATCATGATAAAATCTTTCATTCCCTTGGCGGCGCCATACATCATCTCACCCACTGCAGCTGCATTGGCATCGTTGGTAAGGGCAGCCGGTACACCAAACTTTTCCGTGATCATTTTTGCGAGCGGGATGATGCCTTTCCACATCAGGTTAGGCGCATAGTCGATGGTGCCGGTATAATAGTTACCGTTCGGAGCGCCTATACCAATGCCTTTGATATATTCTATACCGCCCACCTGGTCAATTGCCGGGTGCAAAGCCTCGTAAAGCTCCACGATATAATCTTCTACTTTTTCGTGTTTTCTGCTGGAAATAGCTCCGCGGTAGAGGGTTGTTCCCCTGTGATCTACCACGCCAAATACGGTGTTTGTTCCACCTATATCAATGCCTATCGCATATTGCTGGTTCATATATGTTTATATTACTTGAGTTATTATTTTTGAAATTAATGACTGCCACCCTCAACATTGCTGTAATCAATACCCTGCGATTTCAGAACAGACCTTACCCTTACAGCATAAAATGCAAGATAAGCAAAACAAAGTACCGGGATCCAATAAGAATTATGAATGCCTACGGAAGGCAGATCGGCAAGCTTGCCCTGCAGCGGCGGAATAATAGCCCCCCCGAGAATCATCATGACCAGGAAGGCGGATCCCTGCGCCGTGTACTTACCGAGCCCGGCAATGGCAAGGGCGAATATGCTGGGCCACATAATGGAACAGAATAAACCACCGCTTAAAAATGCATATATGGCCACCTGACCGGTGGAAAACAAGCCGATCAGCATAGCAATCAAGCCCATGGTACCGAATATCATCAGGGTTTCCGCAGGTTTTTCTTTCCCGAGAAAAAAGCCGCCTATCTGGAACAGGATAACACCGGCATATGCGTATAACGGGGTAAAATCATTTTCGGCGATCAGGTTGGCTGCTATCACCACCCCGAAAGCTATGTAGGGTACCAAAATGAAAAGCAGGGTACGCATGGTACGGGTGGGGTTAAAAACGGTAATGGCACCTGTCCATCTCCCGATCATCATGCTGCCCCAGTAAACCGAGATAAAAGGAGCGATCCGGGTTTCGGCATATCCTCCAAACTCCGGCAGCTTTAGCAGCTCTCCCAGGTTGCTCTGGATGGTCACCTCCACACCTACATACATAAAGATGGCGAGCATGCCCAGCACCAGTTGAGGATGTTTCATGGCTCCCCAACCGTTCGCGTTTTTTTGTGCGCTTCCGTTGGCGCCGAAAAAACTGAAGATCATAATGATGAGTCCGGATACCAGCAGCCACATATTCCGCTGGCTGACAGCAGCAGGCAATTTTTGATTGACTTCCAGCCCGCGGTAACTGGCAAAGATCAGTCCGAAAATAACCGCCATCACCACGGTAATGAAGATCAGCAGCCACATGGCTTTCGGCGCGGGCTCAAAGCTGTCTTCCTCTTTTACATTGGGTAATTTTTTGCTGAACCGGAAAAGGATAGCCGACAGGATGAACAGTATCCCCACCACTATGTATAGTGAGTTCATGGAGGTGATGGTGGCGTTGGCAATATCCGTGTCACTTGCCGTAGCTTTTCCGAACAAAGCCAGTGCCATAATGATGGGTCCGATTGTGGTCCCGAATGAATTGACGCCCCCCGTGAGGTTCAGCCGGTGTGTTCCGGTAGAGGGGTCGCCCAGGGCAATGGCAAAGGGATTGGCAGATGTTTGCTGCAATGAAAATCCCAACCCGACGATAAAAAGCGATACGAGGATGCCGGAGAAACCTCCGAAATTGAATGAGAGCAACATCAGCAGAGCACCGCCGGCGCTGATCAACAGACCATATACTATGCCTGTCTTCATTCCCCAGTGATTCATGATATCCTTGTTCTTTACAGCAGAGGCTATGAATAACGCAAGTGCGCCAATGTAGTAAGCGCCATAGAATGCAAAATCTATAAGCTGGCTTTGAAACTGGTCCAGGTGGAAATAATGCTTGCAGAATGGAATAAATATTCCATTGCCTGCGGCGATGAAACCCCAAAAGAAAAAAACGATCACGAGTGTGCTTAGTGCGCCGGTGTTGGTAGGCTTTCTGGCAGTCGGGGTCAGAACATCTGGTGCAATCGTGGTGGACATACAATTAGAAATTGGTTAATGATGAGGGCATGAAATTAAAGCATAACAATCGTTTGCAACAAAAAAATTATGATCCGTGAACCTTTTACCAGATTTCTTTGTTAAGTTCGGGAAATTTTTGATATACAAAGTCGAAGGGTGCATTTCAAATTTTCGTTCTATACAAATTCTCCGGTCGGTATCTCACCGACCGGTAGCGGATTCTACAGGCGGGTGTCACCACCCGTTTGCGAAGATTTGAACTTTTTCACCGAAGGTAAATACGCCCGGCTCGAAACTTTTCAAAATAAACCCCTCCCTAAATTTGATTAAATATTTTATTGATGAACGCTACACAAAATTCCCAGAAGACGGCATTCCTTCCCATGCTGATATGCTGTGCTTTGTTCTTTATTTTAGGCTATATAACCTGGGCAAACGGAGCTTTGATTCCTTTTGTCAGGCTGGCCTTTAACCTGCAGACGGATTTACAGGCTTTTTTTATTTTATTTGCTTCTTACATTGCCTACTTCTTTTTAGCGTTACCCAGCTCATGGATCCTGGCCAGGATCGGGTTTAAAAACGGGATTGTCCTTAGCCTGGTCCTGATCATAGCCGGCGCCCTGGTCATATTACCTGCCGCTTCTACATTAAGTTATATTCTTTTTCTGGTAGCCATATTTATCCAGGCGTCCGGAATGGCGCTGCTTCAAACCGCGATCAACCCCTATTTAAGCATCATTGGTCCTATTGAGAGCGCGGCCCAGCGTATTTCCATTGTTGGAATTTTCAACAAGGGTGCAGGCATTATTGTGCCGATTGTCCTGGGCGGTATATTGTTAAAAGACTACGACGCTATTGCAGGTAAAATACAGGCACTGCAGGCGGGCCCGGAACACGACGCTTTATTGGCTGAGCTCGGCGCAAGGTTACATGGTCCTTACATTGGCGTTGCCATTGGTGTTGCCATCATTGCATTTGTTGTATTTGTTGTAAAAATGCCGGAGGTAGACGTAAACAAGGAAGAAGCAGTGGAGGACAGCCCGGATGTTAAAAAGAAAACCAGTCTCTTCCATTTTCCACACCTCTTTTTAGGTGCATTCGCCATATTCTTTTGTGTTGCTGTAGAAGTAATGGCAGGAGATATTATCGGAACCTATGGTCGTCTGTTGTCTCTCCCTCCTTTCTTTATAAAATATGGAACGGCGTTTACGCTGGGGTGTATGCTTCTCGGGTATTTTATCGGCATTGCAACCATTCCGAAGTTCGTTTCACAACAATCAGCGCTTAGGATCTGTACTATGGTGGGCATCACTTTTACCGTAATTTCTGTATTTACTTCCGGGATGACTTCCTATATATTTGTGGCGTTGCTGGGTGTTGCCAATGCTTTGATGTGGCCGGCTATTTTTCCATTGGGGATTAAAGGGCTTGGCAGGTTTACAAAAGTTGGATCGGGCATAATGATTATGGGGATAGCCGGCGGAGCTATATGGCCCCTGGTGTATGGTTATTTAAAAGATACGCTCGGCATCGATTTTCAACATGCATTCCTGTACGCCATGATCCCGGCTTACCTTTACATCCTTTATTTTGCCAGTTATGGTCATAAAGTAGGGCATCCAAAGGCTTAGCATTAGTATAGAACAGTGTTGGATTAATGCAGCAGTTCGTTGGAAACGGTAGGCATAGGCTATCCGAAGTTTCCAAACTTCGGATGGCAGCTATTGGTAAAAACAAAAGCCATCCCCATCGAACAGCCCTTTATCGCTCAGCTTAATATGGGGGATAACCAGCAGTGCCATAAAAGAAAGTGTCATGAAAGGGGAGGATAACGTTGATCCCAGCGCTTTGGCGGCCTTATCTATTTCACTGTACATTTCCGCTACTTTGTAGCCATCCTGGTTGCTCATGATGCCACCTACAGGCAGCGGGACGATCATGTCTTTACCATTTCCATAAAGGCTGATGCCTCCTTTGTGGCGGATGATATGGTTGACTGCTTTGCAGATGCTGTCATCATCCGTTCCTATGGCCACTATGTTGTGGCTGTCATGCGCTACAGAAGAGGCGATGGCACCTGTTTTCAGCCCGAAGTTTTTGATATAAGCTATTGCCGGTAGCGCATCCTGGTAACGGTTGACTACTGCGATCTTAAGGATATCATTTGCGATGTCTATCCCCCCCTCCAAGTTGGGTGGTGTATATTTACGCGTGATCAGTTGTCCGTCGAGCGCTTCTATTACAGGGAAGATGTTGCCTGGTCTGTTGTTTTCCGTCAGTTGAAAGTCATTTACCTTTTTTTCCTTACAGGAGAAATTGTTTACCGGTATATCCTGTGTTACTTCCCTGATAAGAGAAATGCCGTTTTCAGCTACCAATGTTCCTTTAATATAAGTGGCCAGCACGTTGAAGCTTTCGAGATCTTTTACCAGTATAAAGTCAGCGCTGTCGCCCGGCCGCAGCAGGCCCGTCTCCAGGTTATAATGTTGTACGGGATTGATGCAGGCAGCTTTTAAAATTTTGAAAATATCTATTCCTTTTTTTACTGCTCTTGCGCAGAGCTCGTTGATATGACCCTTTACCAGGCTGTCCGGGTGCTTGTCGTCACTGCAAAACATGATATGGTCCGGGTAATCATTCAGCAGGTCTATTAATGCTTCAAAGTTTTTGGCAGCGCTGCCTTCCCGTATCAGCACGTGCATGCCCAGCTTTATTTTTTCCAACGCTTCTTCGCGGGTAAAACATTCATGGTCGGTGGAAATGCCGGCCGCAATATACCTGGCCACGTCCTCGCCTGTTAATCCCGGGGCATGTCCGTCCACCGGTTTGTTATATTTTTGGGCGACAGCAATTTTTGCCATCACTTCCGGGTCCTTTGCCAGTACGCCGGGGAAATTCATCATTTCGCTCAGGTATTTTATGTCGTCGCGCCGAAGCAATGTCTCAATATCTTCTACGCTGATGCTGGCGCCTGCTGTTTCAAAGCTGGTGGCAGGCACACAACTGGGCGCACCAAAGTAAAAATAAAAGGGTACTTTTTTACCATCTTCCATCATGAAATGAATACCTTCCATCCCGCAGACATTGGCTATTTCATGCGGATCGCTGACGGTGGCGATACTGCCATGCACTACTGCCAGCCGGGCAAACCGGGATGGTATCAGCATCGAGCTTTCAATATGCACATGCGCATCTATGAATCCCGGTAATATATAAGGTGAGTTAACGGCTGTGCCCGGTATTTTTTCTACGGATTGTATGAAGCCGTTTTCCATATGGATACGTGCAGAATAGATCTCCTGCCGGATGATATCTACCAGCTTTCCTTCGACAAAGTTGCTCATAATCAAAATTCTGTGTAATTCCGGACAAGTTAAAGGATAAATGGTATACCCAAAACAGGAGAATTGCACTATTTTTGAAGGTTATAACCAAACACATGAGGCAACGTATAAAAAATGATTATTTAACAACCTGGATAAAACTTTTATGCGGTTTAATGTGATATTATAAGCAAATAAAAACTTACAAATGAAAAAGATGAAAATTGTAATGCTGACCTTGATTGTTGCGGTATCAGTAAACATTGGGCAGGCACAGACCGTTGAAAGTATTATTGAAAAAGCTATTACGGCACTGGGTGGCAAGCAGAAGCTGGCCAGCCTGAAGGATACTTATATGGAAATGAACATGGACATAATGGGAATGCAGATGGCATCTAAAACATGGATCATTTATAATACGGCCATGCGCCAGGAAGTGGATATACAGGGGCAGAAGATCATCACTTATATTGATAAGGAAAAGGGATGGAATGTAAACCCCATGATGGGATCTGCTGCTCCCCAGCCGCTGCCGGAAGACGCCGTAAAAAATGCAATGAGCAGTTTTTCTCCTGGCCGTGAGCTGACGTCTTATAAAGATGCAGGATATACAGCCACACTGGAAGGCACTGAAGATGTGAATGGTGCTGCCGCTTACAAAATAAAGCTGGAGAAAGACAGTATCAGCCAGCATATCTTCATAGACCAGTCTACCAGCTATCTTGTAAAAACTGTTATAAAGTCAAATATGCAGGGGCAGGAAATAGAAGCAACTACCCTGTTAAGTGACTACAAGAAGACACCGGATAATTTTGTATTCCCTTATACTACAACGATCTCAAATCCTATGATGGGAGAGATCAAAGGTACTGTTACCAAGCTGACGGTGAACGGTAATCTTGATGTGAAGGATCTGCAGAAAACAGAATAGGCTTTTTACACATATTCTTACAAGGCAAACACCCTGTTTACCGGGGTGTTTGTTATTATATTGTATCTTGGGCATCTGTGGTAAAAAATCTATCATGTTAAATATCGCTTTGCTGGGAACGGGAAGGATGGGACAGTCTATTGCATCCTGTATCCTGCGTTCCGGGACACAGCTGACCATTTGGAACAGAACGCCTGAAAAGGCATCTGAGCTGGTAAGCCGGGGCGCCCTTTTTGCTGAGACACCTGCACTGGCTGTAAAAGATGCGGATTTTGTGATTGCCATGCTGGCGGATGACCTGGCTTCTGAACAGGTCTGGCTGGGCCATAATGGTGCTTTGAATAATATGCGTGAGGGCGCCTGCTTAATAGAGTGTTCTACCCTGTCGTTGCCTTATGTGTACACGCTGGCGGAATTTGCCCGTCAAAAAAAGCTGCGCTATATTGATTGTCCTGTTACCGGCATTCCTGTGGCGGCAGAAAAAGGGGAACTGACCCTGTTGGCAGGCGCAGCGCCGGATGATCTGGCAGTATGCAAACCTGTGTTACAACTTTTTTCCAAAGCTATTCGTCATTTTGGCCCGGTAGGGAAAGGTACTTGCTACAAACTGATCATTAACCTGATGGGTGCGGTGCAGATCGCAGCATTGGCAGAAGGTATTGCCCTGGCTGACAAGCTTGGGCTGGACGGGGAAGTGGTGACGGCTTCCATAGAAACCAGTGCGGCTGCCAGTCCACAGGTGATACGTTATGTACGTGCCATGATGGAGAAACGGTATGCAGATGATCCCTCCTTTACAATAGCCCTGAGAGAGAAAGATGCACGGTATGCCCTTTCACTGGCTGCTACAGCGGGGTTTGATGCAAGGCTGGGTAAGGTGGCAAAAGAGTGGTTCTCATCTGCATTGCAGGATTTTGCAGAGCAGGATGAAGCGACCGTTATAGAAATGATGAATAATTAATAATAATTAAACAATGGCGACCATCTGGTTCAAGGAAGCGTTTTCAATTGAGAAGCTGCAGAGAATGAGTGAAGGAACAATGAGCGATTATATCGGGATCAGGTTTGTGGAAATAGGGGAGAACTATATCAAAGCAACCATGCCCGTGAATGAAAAAACAAAGCAGCCCTTTGGTTTGCTGCATGGCGGTGCGTCCGTGGTGCTGGCGGAAACACTGGGCAGCGTAGCTTCTGCATTGGTATTGGATATGGATAGATCTGTGTGTGTGGGATTGGAGATAAACGCCAATCATGTCCGGAGCGTACAGAGCGGTTGGGTAACGGGAACCGTTACGCCTGTTCACCTGGGATCTACTACGCATGTATGGGATATCAGAATACAGGATGAAGATGGGAAGCTGGTTTGCATCAGCAGGCTTACTGTGGCTGTGCTTACCCGAAGAAACGGGCAGGGGTAACCATTGCGGCGCGCTGGCAATACCTACAGGGTCCCGGTGACTTTTTTTAAGAACTCTTCTTTTCGTCTTACTGATATTTCGATTTCATCTCCGTTTGTTAACAGAACGTACCCGCCTTTATTCCTGTTGTAGCTTTTTATATAAGACAGGTTTACCAGGTGCGAATTATGCAGCCGGAAAAAATTATGCTCTTCCAGCATTTTTTCAAACTCCTTCAGGCTTTTGGCCACGGTAATGGGGTTGCTTTTGGCCACGTGAATGGTAGTATAATTGACCTTTGACTCGCAGCGTATGATGTCTTTGATCTCTACAATATTAAAACCGTTGATGTCCGGGATGCATAGTTTTTGCCGTTCTTTATTATATATATTCTTCAGCAGGGTTTCTATCCTTTTGTAGCTGTCCACATTATGCTTCAGCTCCAGTACACGCGACACTGCCCTGTTAAGGTCGGGCAAAGCGATGGGTTTCAACAGGTAATCAACAGCGCTGAACTTAAATGCCTGGATGGCGTATTTTTCGTAGGCCGTTATAAATATTACCTGCATGCCGGACAAGCCGGTCTCTTTCAGCAGATCAAAGCTGGTTGCATTACCGATCTGCACATCCATGAATGCCAGCTCCGGCCGGTATTCATGGATGGCGTTTTTTGCCTCTGCCAGGGTAGTGCAGCAGGCTACGATATTCAGCGTACCGCCGAACTCTTCTTTCAGCATACGTTGCAGGATATCTATGCTTTGTTGTTCATCCTCAAGAATGATGCAATCAGTCATACGAGAAAATTTCAGTAGTTTAATTCAAGGGGCAGGCTCACTTCTACCTGTGTACCGGCTGCCAGGGGTTTCAAAAGCACGCCGGCATGTGCATCATCGAGTTTGTTCAGCAGGTCGATACGAGTACGCGTGACTTTTATCCCCGAGAGTCCCTCTTTTCTGCCTGCCGTATCCTGAGCCCGAATGCCAATGCCATCATCTTCTATTACACAATGCAGCATCTTATCTTTTGAACTGATGGTAATATTGATATTGCCTGTTCCCTCTTTAGGTATAATGCCATGCCAGATACTGTTTTCCACGAAGGGTTGCAGCAGCAGGGGAGGTATTAAGGTGTTTTCGGGATCGATGTCCGGACCAATATTGATCTTATAGCTAAACTTATTATTCAGCCGGAAAGCTTCCAGCTGCATGTATAATTCCAGTGCAAGGAGATCGTCGGCCAGGGGAACTTTTTTCTGATCAGAATTTTCAAATACCTGCCGCATAAGAGTGGCAAATTTCACCAGGTATTCATCCGCAAGCTTGGGATCATTCACAGATGCATAGTGCCGGATAGAGTTAAGAGAGTTAAAAATAAAATGCGGGTTCATCTGGGAACGCAGGGCTTTCATTTCGGTATCGGCAATTTCGGCCATTAGTTGTGTTTTTAATTGTGCTGCCCTGGCTTCGCTGCGCCGTCTGTAGGAATAGAATAATAGCCATGATGCTGCCAGCACTAATACTGCGCCGGATATTAAAGACAATCGGAGGACCTGCGCTTTTTTTAATTCCGATTCGTGCTTTTGCTGCAGCAGATCCTGCTCTCTTTTGCTTTCAAAATGTGTTTGCCTGATAGCGATTTCCTGTCTTTTATTCGATCCCAGGATACTGTCCTTTATCGCCAGGTGATTGTTCCGGCTGATCAACGCTTCACGGTAATGCCCCGTTTTTTCCTGCAGCTGAGACAGGATATTCAGCACAAAAGATTCGGTCCTTTTATGACCGGCGCTCATTGCTATTTCGGATGCCTGCTGGGCCCATTGCAAAGCTTCCTTATAGCTGTATTTTTTATCACCGGTTTCATCCGCCGCCCACATGATGCTTTGCGCCAGCGCGGCGGTATTCCAGGCGGTAGAAGCGGGATTATTATACTGTTTTGCCAGTGCAACGGATTCATGAAGCATACTGATGCTTTCATCAAACTGCTTTAAATGTCCGTACAAAATCCCAAGCCCACCCACAGGGTACACCAGCATGTATTCCCTGTTAGTTGCTTTAGCAATGTCAATATTGTTGCGGTAGAGCGCTTCTGCCGTATCGTATTGCTTAAGTTCCACATGGTTATTGGCCAGGTTATTGCAGATAGCGGCAATCAAAACAGAATCGTTTATTTCCTCAAATTTTTTTTTGCCTTTCTTACAGTATCCTACTGCCTCCTCCCACAGATCCAGTCCCCAGTAAATGGTGCCTATTGATGCATAGGCTATACCGTTCTCGCGCTTCATGGCAATCTCCTCCTTTCCTTCAGTGGCTTCAATGATCTGCTGAAAACGGTCAATCGCTTTGGAGTAATCGTAGCTGAGCAGGGTTTCCGCTTCCATAGACCTGGCCTGGATATATTGATTCAGCCTGCCCGTTTTTTCGTAAAACGGGATCACCTTTCCTATATAAAGAAAGAAGGAATCATTTTTCTGGAGATATGCAAAGACCATCGCCTTGGTAAACAGCGCTTCCACCTGTAATGCTTCATTATCTAACCCGGCGGCGATGGCTATTACCTGGTCACTTAACAGGATAGAGCTGTCGGGCTGTAACTGCCTGATACTGCGGGCATAGCTGTTTAAGGTTGCTGCATAACTGGTGTCGTGGTTCTGAAATGTACCCAGGCGTTCCCGTAGGCTG
>CAKSVK010000085.1 GCA_934502905.1 uncultured Chitinophagaceae bacterium | reverse complement strand
GTAGTATCTTTACCCAGGTCAACCGTAAGGAGCACTCCTTCTGTTACTGCTACTGTATCCCTTGTTTCACAACCGGCTGCATTGGTCACGCGCACCCAGTAAGTACCGGGGGTGGTTACCGTGATCGAGTTGCCGGTGACGCCGGTGCTCCATTCATATGCGCTAAAGCCGGCCGGCACCGTAAGTGTGCTGCTTGCTCCGCCACATAAGCTGAAGTCGGACCCCAGGCTTACGGCAGGGGACGCAGAGGTTACGACTACCGTATCCCTTGCTTCGCAACCTGTTGCATTGGTCACACGTACCCAGTAGCTTCCTGCGCCATTTATGGTTATAGAACTGGTGGTGGCATTATTACTCCACAGATACGAGCTGAAGCCGGCAGGTGCTGTAAGTGTCCTCGTTTCGCCATCGCACATGCTGAAGTCAGCCCCCAGGCTTACGCTGGGTGGCGTTGCCATTGTAACCACTACTGCATCATTTGCTTCGCAACCTGCAGCATTTGTTACACGTATCCAGTAAATACCCGGGTGGGTTATAGTTATTGAATTACTTATTTCGCCATTACTCCATTGATAGGAGCTGAAGCCGGCAGGTGCTGTAAGTGTCCGGCTTTCACCAGGACATAAGCTGAAGTCCGGTCCCAGGTCTACGGATGGAATAGGCGCCATCGTTACCACTACGGTATCCCTTCTCTCGCAACCTGCCGCATTGGCCACACGTACCCAATAAGTGCCTGCACTGCTTACAGGGATGGAAGTGCCGGTGGCACCGGTGCTCCATAAGTAAGAGGCAAAGCCGGTTGGTGCCGTAAGCGTCCGTGTTTCAGCCAGACATAAACTGAAGTCTGGTCCGAGGTTTACGGTTGGCGCTGCAGCGGTTGTTACCACCACGGTATCTCTGCCCTCGCAGCCTGCCGCATTGGTCACACGTACCCAGTAGGTACCCGCACCGTTCACCGTAATAGAATTACCGGTGGCATTGTTGCTCCACAGATAGGAGGCAAAGCCGGCTGGTGCCGTAAGTGTACGTGTATCACCAGAACATAAGCTGAAGTCTGCACCCAGGCTCACGGTTGGCGCTACAGCCGTTGTTACCGCTACTGTATCCCTGCTCTCGCAGCCGGCAGCATTGGTTACCCGTACCCAGTAAGTTCCTGCGGCATTTACCGTAATGGAAGTACCGGTTGAATTATCGTTCCACAAATAAGAGGCAAAGCCGGCTGGTGCATTCAGTGTACGGGTTTCTCCCGCGCACAGGCTGAAGTCTGCTCCTAAGTTTACAACCGGGGCTGTTGCCGTTGTTGCCACTACTGTATCTCTGCCCTCGCAACCAGCAGTATTGGTTACACGTACCCAGTAGGTACCAGCGGTACTTACCGTGATGGAAGCGCCGGTGGAACCGTTGCTCCATAAGTATGCACTATGCCCTGCGGGCGCTGTCAGTGTTCTCGTAGCGCCGGTACACAAGCTGAAATCTGCACCTAAATTTACAACCGGTGCTGTTGCTGTTGTTGCCACCACTGTATCTCTGCCCTCGCAACCTGCTGCATTGGTTACACGCACCCAGTAGGTACCAGCGGTACTTACCGTGATAGAAGCGCCGGTTGCACCATTGCTCCATAAATATGCACTATGTCCTGCAGGTGCTGTTAATGTTCTCGTAGCGCCGGCACACAAGCTGAAATCTGCACCCAGGTTTACGATTGGTGCTGCAGCCGCCGTAGCCACTACGGTATCCCTGCCTTCACAGCCGCCTGATCCTGTTACACGTACCCAGTAAGTACCGGCACTGTTTACAGTTATGGAATTGGTAGTAGCACCGTTACTCCATAAATATGCGCTGTAGCCGGCCGGCGCTGTCAATATTCTCGTAGCTCCGGCACACAAGCTGAAATCTGCACCTAAATTTACGGTTGGCGCTGTTGAATGTGTGATTACCACGGTATCCCGTCCCACGCAGCCGTTAAGGGCTACCGCCACCGAATAAGTTCCCGGGGTAGTTGTATTCAAAACCCGGTGTGTGTATCCTGTATTCCACAAATAAGTGGCGCCAAAATAAGTACCTGCATCCAGGGTCACATTGGAGCCGGGACAAACATTCTGATCTGGCCCCAGGTTTACAGAAGGGGTAGGTTTAACATCTACAAACTTTGTATCTGTACCGGAGCAGCCGCCCAGGGTGACAGTAACTGTATATGAATTTGTTGTATTAACATTTATTGTCCGTGTGGTAGCCCCTGTATTCCACACATAAGTGGCTCCGGGGAAATTACCCGCATCCAGTGTGATATTAGTACCCGAACAAATACTTTCATCCGGCCCAAGGTTTACCACCGGAGACGTTGTAACGGTAACATTCACAGTATCTCTTCCGGTACAGGCGCCATTGGTAACCTCTACCCAATACGACCCGGTAGTAGATACGGAGATGGTACGGGTGGTAGCGCCGGTGCTCCAGTTATAGGTGGCCCCTGTATTACCTGCATCCAGGGTAACCGAATTGCCCGAGCAGATCGCTCTGTCGGCACCAAGATTTACATTCACAGCGGTTCCGGTTATCGTAACAGTATGGGTTGTTGTATCGCTGGATGTTACACCATTAATAGTAACCGACACAATCAATGTAACAGTATATGTACCAGGTGCAGTGTATGTATGAGAAGGGTTCTTCTGCGCATTTGTTGCGTTAGGATATGTCAGGACCGTGCCATCTCCAAAATTCCACACATATGTCGGGTTGCTTCCGCATGTCAGCACTGTTGCATCGGTAAATGCTACAGATAAGGTTGCGCATGATCCGGTCTGGCTGCTGCTAAACCCGGAAGTTATCGGATCCTGTGCTGTAATAACGATTTGATCGGTAGCCGTACAACCATCTTTTACCACAGTTACAGAATAGGTTCCGGGCTGTGATACGGTAGCAGTAGGCGAATTTCCAACCGCTGCTCCGAAGCCAGGGTCTGTGCTGCTGGACCAGGTGGTGGTGCCCCCCGTGATACCGGTGTTCAGCGTCAGCGTTGCACCCGGACAGATGTCAGCATCCGGCCCTAAATTCAGGCTCATACCGGTCCCTACATTTACAGTCACTGTTGCCGTCTGTGTATCATAACATTTGATTTTGGTAACCGTATATATTTCCGTGCTACCGGGTGACGCTACCGGATTGTGTATGTTAGGATTACTTAAACCTGTAGCCGGAGACCAGCTATATATAGCGCCGGTCTCATAACCTGCATCCAATGTAACACTTCCACCGGGGCATATATCCTTATCCGGGCCGGGGTTCGGAGGTGTCATGGGGTTTGCGTCGGCGAGGGTAACCGTAACCGGTATCACCAGTTGTCCCAATTGCTGACTAGTATTGTCGTCAAATACAGTTACAGTTACATTGTAGGTTCCGTTTGCATAATATGTTATATCAAAATTGGGACCGTCCAAAATAGGACCTCCTTTTCCATCATTCACGATATAGGACAGTGTCGGAGTACCGCATTCTACAACTGACTGATCTTTAAATTCAAAATTGGCCTGTCCGCCACAGTTAAATGCCTGGGTAACCGAATAATTGATTGATATGGAAGGCTTTTCAGTAATTACAATAGTATCTCTTCTCACACAACCTGTACCAGGATCAGTCACCTCTATCCAATATTCACCGGGTTCATATACCATGCAAATGTATGAATCATCCTCTCCTAAGGAATTTGGGCTCCAAACAACACTAAAACCACCCGGCAATTTCGGAAAAAGCTCAATACCGGTCCAAAAAAGCTCATCAGCGCAAGCCGCTAAATCCGGACCCAGATCCGGCGCATTCACAAATAACAAGCCCTCCTTTAATGCTATATCAATTGCTGAAGATGCTGTAGTAACAGTTAACATTACATCAAACGTATGATCGTACAACTCCGGTCCCGTGGTGGTGTAGGTATGAGACACCGTTGGTAATGTTGTAGTCACCACTGGCGTACCATCACCGAAATCCCATTCGTAGCTTACGATGGGATCACCCGGACTGGTAGACGTACTCGTGAAAGTCACGGTCAAAGGGGCACAACCCTGTGTGGACGACACCGTAAAATCCGCTGTCGGCGCCAGCGCTTTTTTGCCCTCACCGGCAAAAACATTAGCACATATCAATAAAAACAGTACTTGTAACTGTATAAATTTCTTCATAGGAAATTATTCTAGTTATTCGAGGATATAGACAACAGAGGTAATAACGAAGAACAGATTTTTAAATTGTTAAAAACCATCCGGTTAATAAAAAAATGTATTAATATCCTGATGTGTATTAACTTGTGGTGTTTTAATTTTACCATTTTTGCCTTGATTTCCCAGCATACCATAGAGCAGATAAAATCAAGAATTGATATTATTGATATCGTTGGCAGCTTCGTTAAACTGAAAAAACGCGGTGCCAGCTACCTCGGGTTGTGTCCCTTTCACAATGAAAGAACGCCCTCCTTTACGGTATCGCCTGCCAAAGAAATATATAAATGCTTCGGATGCGGGCGTAGCGGCAACAGTATCAGCTTCTTAATGGAGCATGAGAAATACAGCTACGTAGAAGCGCTGCGCTGGCTGGCAGGCAGGTATAATGTTGAAATTGAGGAAACGGCGCTGGACCCTACGGTAAAAGAAGCACTGCAAAAAGCTGATAGTCTTTATATTATAAATGCGTTTGCACAGCAGTACTTTACCCAATCCCTGCTCCAGACCGATGAAGGACAGGATATCGCCTTATCTTATTTAAGGGAACGGGGATTTACCGACCATATCATAGAAAAGTTTCAATTGGGCTACTGCAGCCAGGAGCGGGATGCCTTCGCCAGGGCTGCCACCGCCGCACAATATAATAAGGAATACCTGGTACAGTCTGGCCTGGTGGTGGAACGGAATGAGCAGCTGGTGGACAACTACCGGGGAAGGATCATATTTCCGGTTCATAACCAGACGGGAAAAATAACAGGTTTCGGCGCCCGTATCATTGGTAAAAACGATAAGGCTCCCAAATACATAAATACTCCGGAAAACGATATCTATATAAAAAGCAAGATACTGTATGGCTCTTATTTTGCCCGTCATGCTATTGACAAGGCAGATGAGTGCCTGCTGGTGGAAGGTTATACAGATGTCATTTCCCTGCACCAGGCAGGGATAGAAAATGTGGTGGCCAGCGGCGGCACCTCTCTTACGCCGGACCAGTTGCGGCTTATTAAAAAGTACACCAAAAACCTGGTCATCATCTACGACGGAGATGCTGCAGGTATCAAAGCGGCGCTGCGCGGACTGGACCTGGCGCTGGAGGAAGGACTGAATGTACAGCTGGTATTGATCCCCGATAAAGAAGATCCTGACAGCTATGTAAAAAAAGTGGGCAGCGAAGCATTCCGGGAATTTATTGCGGAAAACAAAAAGGACTTTATCCTCTTTCAGCTTCAGGTATCGCTGAAGGATGCCGGCGAAGATTCGAATAAAAAGGCAGCAGTTGTTAACAGGATAGCGGAGACCATTTCCAGGCTCAACAAAACCGAAGACTTCACCCGGCAACAGGATTATATCCGGCAATGCTCCGCCATGCTCAACGTAGATGAAGCCGGTCTGAATACACTGGTAAATAAATTTATACGGGAAAGGATCACAAAAGCAGAAGCCAGATCTGCCAACGTTGATATCGCAGGGCCGGCAGAAGATACCATAGCAGAAGATGAAGATACCCTGCACCTCCTGAATAAAGATGAGCAGGTGGAAAGGAACGTGGTAAGGGCGCTCCTGGAATTCGGAAATTATCAATGGGAGGAAAACCAGAAAGTGAGCGAATTCATTTTCAAAGAATTTGACGGTTTATCCGAGCTGATGGATAACAGGGAGATGTTAAAGGTTGTGGAGATATACAGGCGCTGGCAACAGGATGGATTGGAAATAACACCCAAAACTTTTTTGTATAGCGAAGATATTGAGCTTAGCAAGCTGGTAGTAGGACTCATGGATACACAATATGAGCTGAGCCCCAACTGGAAGGAGCATTATGACGGGCCGCTGCTGACAAGAGAAGAATTATACAAAGAAGAAGTGTTATCATCGCTCAATTACCTGAAGCTGCGCAAAATAAAAAGGCTGGTAACCGAAAACCAAAAAGATCTTGAAAAAGCAGCTTCCACCGAAGAGCAACTGATACTGATGAAAACACATCAGCACCTCAAACAACTGGAGGTGGAACTAACCAGAAATATCGGTACCGTTATTGTGAAGTAAACCAATACATTTCAGCGCTGACACACGTGCTAAAAACCAGGTTCATATCATTCCTGTTTTTTTCAAACTATTTTATCGGCATTCTTGCCGTAGCATTGTCTGTAGAAACAATATTCCAGTTAAGGCTTCCGGCCAATTCTGTTGTTTTTTATATACTGCTGTTCTGTATTACTGTCGTATTTTATACCCGGGCCTATATCCCTGTTTCAGGATCTTCCAAAACCGTTAACCCCAGGATCAACTGGTATAAGAAACATACCTCCTTTATAATATTCAGCCAGTGGATCCTGACAATCATAAGTATCGTCTGCATCATTTATCAGCTCATGACGCTTAAAAACCTGTCATTGATCTCTTTGTGGCAATGGTGTTTATTAATAAGCATTCCGGCAGCAGGCAGCTTATATTACGGTCTTTGGTATCCCGGCGCCAGGAGGCTCAGAAATATCGGATGGCTGAAGCCTTTCCTGATCGGGTATGTATGGGCGGGCGTGGTATGCCTGCTGCCGGTCTGGATTTTAACCATGGAGGGAAAGATCCATCATTTGCCGGCAGGTTTTATGTTCTGGCTCTTTGTAAAAAACTGGATGTTCTGCACGGTCAATGCCATCCTGTTTGATCTGAAGGATTACGCGGATGACGCCAACCGGGAAATAAAGACATTTGTAGTGCGGGTAGGATTAAGAAAAACCATCTTTACCATTCTTGTTCCGCTGACCCTAACAGGCTTCCTGTCATTTCTATTTTTTTCATTATACAATCATTTTCATTGGATCACCATTCTCATAAACACCATACCATTCGTTTTACTGTTAGCCGTGGCGTTTTCCATGCAGAAAAGAAAAAGCATTTTATATTATCTTGTTGTAATAGACGGCATTTTACTGGTTAAAGCCTTTTGTGGCATCACAGCAGCCATCATCCCTTCCATATAGTGTTTTTATAGAAATGCAGCCGTTTCTCCGATTTATAACACTCCTATTACAATACCCCTGATCAACTAAGGAAAAAATTACGGAAATTGTTATGAATTATCACATCTGCAGGAATGGAACAAAAATATCTTACAATAAATAGTGACCGGGTTCTTTACAGGCTTTCAAAAACGGAGGGGCCGGCTGTAATGCTGATCCACGGGTTTGGAGAAGACGGAGATATCTGGGAAAACCAGGCAGCTTCTTTAAGTAAAAAATTTCGTTTAATCATTCCCGATATACCCGGCAGCGGAGGATCTGACTTCATCGAAGCCGGGAAGACGGAAAGTGCCCTGGACAAATATGCAGTCATCCTGAAAAAGATCCTAGACCATGAAAATATTTCCCGCTGCGCTATAATCGGTCACAGCATGGGCGGTTACATAACATTGTCTTTTTTAAGAATGTTTGAGGACTGCATTAATGGAATAGGATTTGTACACTCTACCCTGTTTGCAGACAATACAGAGCGGAAAGAAATGAGAAAAAAGGGAATATCATTTATTGAAAAATTCGGTGCCCATGCCTTTCTGAAACAATCCATCCCTAATCTTTTTGGCGACGACTATGCAAAAGCAAATCCTGGTATGATAAAAAAGCTGATAGATAAGTCGGGGAATTTTAAGCCGGAAAGCCTGATACAATATTATCAGGCTATGATGGACCGCCCGGACGGCGCCGCACTGATCGAAAATTATCGAAAACCCGTGCTGTTTATTATAGGAGAGGAGGATAAAAGCGTATCTTTACAGGACAGCCTCAAACAAAGCCATATCCCATCTGTCTCCTGCATTAAAATACTTCCGGGTGTCGCCCATATGGGCATGTGGGAAGCGAAAGACCAGGTAACCCGTTTCCTTGACGACTATCTTAACTATGTAATTGATGGCTGTTAGTTGCAAATATCTGGTATTGATAGGTTGCCTGTTTATCTGTGGGATTGCCGAAGCAAGGCATATCACCGGAGGCGAAATGACCTATGAATACCTGCGTAGCAATGGCAACGATATTTCCTACAGGATCACATTAAAGCTGTATCGGGACTGCTACTCTACGGGCGCCCAGCTGGATCCGTCGGCAGCTATCAGCATCTATTCTTACAATGCATCCGGAGGAACAAGCCCGGTTACGACACGAAGTGTTTCCCTCTCCAACCGCACCATTCTCTCCCTGATGGATCCGGGCAGGTGTATCAATAATCCGCCGGTCGTTTGTTACGAATTAGGCACTTATACGTTCACAATAGATCTGCCTGTTACCGAATATGGTTACATTGTTTCCTACCAACGGTGCTGCCGTATCGAAAACATGACAAATATTGTGGGTTCCGGTGGTGTAGGCGCTACCTATACGGCTACTATTCCCGGGCGATCCGTTGAAGCTACCGCCGCCGTGAACAGCAGCGCTAAATTCGCGACAAAAGACACGGTAGTAGTATGCGAAGGCAATTTCTTCCTGTACGATTTCAGCGCGACGGATGCCGATGGAGATTCTTTATCTTACAGCTTTTGCCAGGCTTATTCAGGAGGGTCAATGCGCGATCCCCAACCGAGCCAGGCAAGTCCACCACCATACAATTCCGTACCATACGGATTTGTTTACAACGCGGCATATCCCCTGGGCAGTGGCGTAAAGGTGGATCCCCGTACCGGTATTGTTTCCGGTGTTGCTCCCTCCGCCGGCATTTATGTAATAACAGTATGTGTAAGCGAACATAGAAACGGCAGTGTGATAAATGTGCACCGGAAAGATATCCAGATCAAAATTACCGCCTGTACCATTGCGGAAGCTTCGCTGGAGCCAGAATATGTGAATTGCGACAACCTTACCATGCACTTCGAGAACAGGAGCAACAGCCCTATTATAAAATCCTATTACTGGGAGTTTGGCGACCAGGCAGGCACTACTTCGGAAGAAGAGAAGCCCATCTTTACCTACCCCGATACCGGCACCTATAAGGTTCGGCTTATTACAAACCGTTTTGAAGAATGCTCAGATACCGCCAACACGCTGGTAAAAGTATATCCCGGGTTCAATCCTGATTTTTCGTTTACGGAAGGATGCAAAGATGTCGCCATCCATTTCAACGACAGGACTACCGCCAGGTATGGGGTTGTCAATACCTGGCAATGGGACTTTGGCGTGCCTGAAGTTACCAATGATATTTCCCTGGAGCAGACTCCTCCCTTCACTTATCATTCATCCGGCACCTATAATGTATCTCTTACAGTAGGTACCAGCAAAGGCTGCCTGGCAACTATTAACAAAGACCTTATCGTACGGGACAGGCCTCCTCTTACATTACCTAAGGACACTTTAATGTGTGACATTGATACAATCTCCATAACGGCATCAGGACCTCCCGGTACTTACGAATGGTCGCCCGCTTACAACATACATCCGCTGACCGGCGCAACGGTGCAGGTAAGTCCGCAAACCACTACCACTTATTCCGTTAGTCTGACAACGGTACCCGGTTGTACTACTACGGACACCATAAGGGTAGGAGTTGTAAGTTATGTTACGTTGAGTGCGGGGCCCGACTTCACCATGTGCCTGACTGACTCTGCAAGGATCACCCCTATAAGCAACGGATTGCGTTATGAGTGGAGCCCCGCTGCCACCATTACGGATGCTGCCGCCAAAAACCCGGTTATAACACCTACAGAAGAATATACAACCTATAGTGTAACCGCCCACATTGGTAAATGTTCGGCAACCGACCAACTGGTAGTGAAGACAGTCCCCTACCCTTCTGTCAACATTTCAGCCGACACCGTCATCTGTTATGGAGACAGCGTACAGTTATTTGCTGATGGGGGCGCCTTTTACAAATGGTCCCCGTCCATCAACATCAATAACAGCAATATTCCCACCCCTGTCGTTTCACCTCCCACCAGCGCCATCTATTCTGTAAGTGTTACAGACGTATTGGGTTGTCCCAAACCCACCGTAAAAAATGTGACAATAGGCGTGATCCCTCCCGTTCCCGCTTTTGCCGGCAATGATACCGTGGCTGTATTGGAGCAACCCATGCAATTGCAGGCTACCGGCGCCGAATTTTATAGCTGGTATCCCGGAAGTTACCTCAGTGATACCACCATTGCTAATCCCCTTGCAGTGTTCGAGGGTGATGTGGGAGACCTTGCGACGTATGCTGTAAAAGTGAGTACCGTGGAAGGATGTTTTGCTTACGATACCATCCATGTAAGGATCTTCCGGACAGCGCCGGACATATTCATTCCTACAGGCTTTACACCAAACCGGGACGGGCTGAATGATGAATTCAGGGCCATACCCGTAGGAATCAAAATTTTCGATTATTTCAAAATTTATAACAGGTGGGGACAATTGTTGTTTTCCACTTCCGATCCGTCTAAAGCCTGGGACGGCACTTTCAAAGGGGTTGACCAGGCAGGAGACACCTATGTGTGGATGGTAAGCGGTACAGATTACCTCGGCAGGCATATCTCTAAAAAAGGTACGTTTGTGCTTATACGGTAGCGTAAAGTGATAAGAGCGTAAAATAAGGAGATAGCAAGTTTTATATGGTGGCTTAACGGTTTTAGTATCTTACTGCCTTACAGTCTCGCCCTCTCACATTCCTGATATTTGCTAAATCATCTTCCAGTTCTTAGCTTTGAAAGACAACTACAGAATTGATGTATGGTAAAAAACGTATTTATCACCGGCGCCACTTCCGGATTTGGAGAAGCTGCTGCTGAGAAATTTGCTGCTGAAGGACATAACCTGGTGATCACAGGCAGAAGAGAGGAACGGCTGAAAGCTATCAGCGAAAGGTTGCAAAGCGCTTATAATGTAAAGATAAAAACCCTTGTGTTTGATGTGCGGAACCGCGGGCAGGTATTCGAATCGGTCAGGAGCCTTCCTGAAGAATGGAAATACATTGATATTCTTATCAATAATGCAGGATTAGCGCTGGGGCGTGATTTTATTGACGAGGGGGATATCGACGATTGGGATGCTATGATAGATACCAATATCAAGGGATTACTGTATGTTTCCAAGGCTGTAATTCCGCTGATGACCGCCAGGAACAAAGGACATATCATCAACCTGGGGTCGGTAGCGGGAAAAGAGGTATATGAAAAAGGAAATGTGTATTGCGGTACCAAGTTTGCGGTGAAAGCCATCAGCAAGAGTATGCGTATAGATCTGTTGAGGCATGGCATAAAAGTAACGGCAATACATCCCGGAGCCGCAGAAACAGAGTTTTCCCTGGTTCGTTTTCATGGAGATGCTGAAAAGGCGGCCGATATTTATAAAGGGTTCACACCCCTAACAGGGAAGGATGTTGCCGACGTTATTTATTATACCACTACCCTGCCGGAACATGTATGCATAAATGACCTTGTATTAACACCTCTGCAGCAGGCAGATGCCATTTTTTTCAATAAGAAATAATTTGCTCTCTTGTTTTTCGTTTTAAGAATAATGTTTTATTCACATTCCGTAACCTTATAAACAGAGAGCCATGAAACATGCAGGCACTTACCTGTTTTTTTTATTGTGCATGCACCTGCCCTTCAAAATATTTGCACAGGATCCCTGCCGCACCGGCAATATCCTGCAGCAGGCAGACAGCATTAAACAATACTATACAAAAGAAGGTTTTACGGTCTTACGGGAAGCATCTGTTTCTATGGACAGCGAAGATGAGCTGCCGATACTGATACCGCTGAAGCAAGGCGAACCTTACGAGATCGTCTTTATCGGCGATAACAGGTCCAATATCTGCGAGGTAAAAATGTATGACTACAAAGAGCAGCAGGTGGCGTACCAACGGAAAAAAGACGGAGAGCAGGACCCCCATATCATACAATACCAATACAAGCCCCAGGCGTCTGAATACCATATGATAAAACCTGTCCAGGTAAACCAACAACAGAAAAAAAACCTGTGCGGGTATATCATTTTCCTGAGAAAAACAGGACCATCCCTCACAAGAGCTATATTGTAAATACACGCAACAGGATACCAGGCATATTTGCCGGCTGGTTACATTAAAATTATTATATGCCCGACAAGCCTGTCGGGTATATTGCATATTTCCAAATAAGCCAACTGCTTTATTTGTCCAGCCTTACCCTGATCTTTCCATCTGTAATCTTCAGGTCTTCCACCTTTTTGCCGTAAGGCTCCTCGGCCCCTTTAATGGTAAAGCCAAAATTTGCTTCCAGCAGGCCGTTACCTATCGAGTCGAAGTATAATATTTCCATGAATCCCGATTCAATATTATGATAAGATGCTTTTTGGGAACCAGTTGTGCCTGCCAGCTTATAAGCTGTTTTGCCATCGGGGCCTACTATATCAAATGAAAGCCGGAAATCAACCTCATGGTTATCTGTTATCCTGGGTTGCCGGGGGTCGTACATTACTTTTTTGGCATAAGTAACAGGTTTTCCAAATTCAAATTTTCGTATATCCGGAAAATTGGCAGGGTCGGTCATATTGAATTGAATTAAAACGTAAGGGTTGAATCTTGTAAAGGAGGCAGATACATTGTTCAACGACCTGCCGGCTGTTACTTTTGTACCTTTTATATTAACGCCTGTAATAAGGCTTATTTTTTTACCATTCACGGTGTATTCAACATAGGCCTCGCCTTTGCCTTCGGGAGCTTCCGTAGTATAGTTTTCAGGGTTGCTGTATGGCAGGTTGTCTTTTTTGTTCATGCTTTGAACAGCACGGCCTTTATTGCGTTGTCTTATGCTATCGGCATGATCGCCCATTTGTTCCAGTACACTTTTCCGTTTGGCATTTTTTGTATCCTGCGCAACGGACAAAAAGGGAATAGTAGCTATTAATAATACAACCAACAATTTCATGATTTGTTATTTTAAATTTACCACTTGGATTTTTCTCCTTTCACTATCATGAAAACACCATCTTCATTAATGTAGCCTTCCCTGTATATAATACCACCCTGGTTGTCTTTACCCAAACGAAGCTTTACCAAAGCCAAACCGGTAGCAGGGTCAAAAACCGGCTCCTTCATATTCAGGTCAACTTCAAATACAGCTTCTACTGCTTTTTTTCGTTTTATATCAATAAAACCTGCAGAAATAAACTCGTTCTTTTTTGAATACCTGACGTACCACATTTTATCATCATTGGCCTTCTGTATTCGGGGTACCGTAATTTGGCCTTCCATATATTCTGATATCACATGCAACTGTATTTCTTTATCAGCCGCTGTAGCTTCAACGCCATAGCTGCTCAGGAAATCTTTAATCGCAATTATCTTCCCGTTTATATCCATTATATGCCTTGGATCATAATTAAAAAAACCATTGCCTATATAATAAATAAGCTGTTCTTTAGGCAATTTTGCCACCATCTCTCCTTTTTTGTTGATAACCGCCTGTGCAAATTCTGTTCTGTCAACAGGATAGATGCTGGCTAATCCTCCGGTAAAACTTGTGGGCTTTTTAGAATACAGTACAGGAATAACTTCCTTCCCCGTTTTATCAATAAAACCATATCGTGTTTTTCCGAATTCGTCAGTCTTACTGACTGCCGCCATACCATTTACGAAATATTCAATATTATCGTAAATAAAATTTGTAATATATTCTCCATTAAAATTGATGACTGCCCAGTTACCATCGGTACGCTCTTTCCGCACCTGATACATTTCTTCCCCTATGTAGCTGGGTTGTGAAGGCAGATTTTTTATTTCGTACTTTTTTCCGTTTTTATCTACAACCCGAACCGACCACTTCCCGCTGTTTGCATCCTGTTTAATATTTTCTATATATAGCTGATCATTAGTTAAGTGCCAAAACGTATTCAATTGAGAACTTGATTCTGCAAGTAACTTTCCATTAGTATTCAGGTATTTATCGTGACTTAGAAGTATTTCGGGGTTTTCGCCTATTGAAAGCTGGTATTGGCTATTGTATGGAATAGAAAATGCTCCCTTTGCATTAATGAGCGCCAGGGCGTTACCCTTACTAACCGTTGCCAGCCCTTTGTTAAAAGGATACAGGTAGTCCGCATCAATCACCTTTGCATCAGGGTGTATATCACCCGGTTGCAAACCGCTGCTGTTTTTTGTACTGCCGGCTTTGATCTTATCAATGGAATTATCTTCTTCCTTTTTCGATATGCTTTCCTCATTGTTATTCGTTTCCTCCGGAGTCTCAGTCGCCGGGGCCTTTTTCTTCTTGCCGGGAAATATACCCTTTATCACCTTACCGGTAGAATTGATCAGATCACCTGCTTTTTCAACTGTTTGCTGGGTTTCCTGTATTTTCTTACTGGTTTTTGTGGTTTGCGCCGGTAATTGTGCGGCAAACAACATAGCTGTAAGAAACAGGCAGAGTTGAGTTCTCATAACTGTATCCTTTTTAAAAATTATTATTAGAAATTCCTTTTGGAACATGGATAAGATTATCTCCGGGGAGATATGGAAAGACTTTTCATGGAGGATATTTACAATTTTCAATGGGTCATCTGTTTGCAAAAGCTGTTTGTTATATCCGATCCGAAAATAGTAATAACACGAGGTATTTATAATGCAGACTTATTATTTGTAGGCTTCTATTTATTATTCGTAAGGCACATATATTTTCATAATTATTCGTTACTTTTCCTATCGGATCCCGGTAATACAGATTCCAAACTTCAAGCCCTGCAATGTGAAGCTTTTATTTGCGTCTACCCTCGTAATGCTGACAGGTTATGTATTTGGCCAATCCCAGGGCCATACCCGGATACTTGACAGCCTACGGGAACGCCTGGGTACATTTCAGAACCACGACACCAGTTATGCAGCAACCTTAAACAGCTATGCCCGCGTTATCCGGCACTTCTGGCCAGACAGCTCGATCCTGTTAAGCGACCAGGTAATAGCCCTCGCCAACAGGTCAGATAACGAAGC
>CAKSVK010000084.1 GCA_934502905.1 uncultured Chitinophagaceae bacterium | reverse complement strand
CTGCATTCCAGCGTGAAAAATTTGAATTGTGTCTCCTCGATGTCATGATGCCGAATATGGATGGCTTCAAGCTTGCGGAGGAAATAAGGGATATTAACCCTGATGTGCCGCTGTTTTTTCTTTCAGCAAAAACAATGAAGGACGATATTATACAGGGGTATAAGCTCGGCGCCGATGATTATATCACCAAGCCTTTTGACAGTGAGGTATTGCTGATGAAAATAAAGGCGATCCTCAAAAGAAATGAAGACCTTAACAAGGATACCGGTAATGTGGAATATGACCTGGGGAATTACCATTTTAATCCCAAGTTGCGGGAGTTAAGTATCGGAGGCAAAACACAGACTTTGTCGCCCAAGGAAAATGAACTCCTGAAAATGCTGGCAGAATATAAAAACGATCTTCTGCCCCGTGAGATCGCTTTAAAACGCATATGGGGTAGCGATACCTATTTCAATGGAAGAAGTATGGATGTGTATATCGCCAAGCTGAGGAAATATTTGAAAGAAGATTCCTCTATTGAGATCGTGAACATTCATGGAAATGGCTTCCGCCTGGTGGTGAACGCATAAAACAAATGTAATAGAATAGACCCAGGGCCTGTATCAAACTTCTGATACAGGCTTTTTCTTTGGGTATAAAGTACCGGCTACTCTCCCTCCTTTGTGACAACACAGTTAATAATTGATCGCTTCAGCAACCGGTACACCTGCTTTCCCGCCAGGTGTACGATAAATAAATCAAAACTGGACGCATATTTGATATAGAGTTACCGGATGCCATCGAAATTGAAGACAGTTGGTTATGTCGTTATTTTTAACTCATTCATTCACCACTAAATAACACTCCTATGAGTACAGAAAATTTGCACAACCAGGAAGCCATTGACAAGATCAAAGAAATGGTCGATAAAATCGATATCGGGATGATGTGCTCTTTTACTCCGGACAGCGATTATCCGTACGCGGTGCCTATGAGCCGGCAGGAAGTAGATGAAGAAGGTAACATATGGTTTCTTTTTTCTTCGGAAAGCGAAACACACCGGCACCTTCAGCAGAACAGCAGGATCAGTCTGCTTTATGCGCATGTTGGCGATTACAACTTTTTAAGCATCAACGGTACTTCCGAAATTTCCCGGGATCAGGAGAGAATTGATAAGTACTGGAACAAAATGATAGAAGCCTGGTTTGAGAAAGGGAAAAAAGATCCGCATATCCGCGTGCTGAAAGTGATACCCGGTGAAGCGCATTATTGGGACAATAAATCCAATAAGCTGGTTACTCTGCTGAAAGTAGCAGCAAGCGCTATTTCGGGGCAGCAATTGGATATCGGAAGAGAAGGCAAGCTGAATTTATAATGCTCCTGGGTTGGTGCTTCTTCGGCCCGGATTTCCGTTAAAACAAGCGGATGCAGCAAAGCATTATTCCAACAGGGGGAAAGACTTGCTTTTACTGATAACCCCAGGTTCGTTTTGACGTGATGGCCAGGATAAAAGTAAATTATAAAAGAGCTTATAGTGCTCGCAATTGCCATCATCCCGGGCTTCCTGGTCGGCATTTCAAATAGTCGGGTATAAATTCTCTGTATGGTCATAAGGCATATCGTATGGTTCCTGCTGTCAGGAACAAGGAAACTGTGCCTGGAAATAAAGAAGTTCAACAGTGCAGAACTAAAGATCTGCTTGTTGCTTTAATACAGAATTTATATACCGTATGGAACGACACACCAATAAAAAAGCCACCTTCCGGTGGCTTTTTTGTTAAAGAAATATCATCAGTTTCTAATACCCGCTATTTTGCGTCAGTGCTCCCGAGCTCCTGTCTATCTGGTTTTGAGGGATCGGGAAGTATGCATTATGAGGATTAACGGTAACCCCACCATAGGCAGAAAGATAGGTTGCTTCAAAGGCAGAATAGCTTTCCTTCACTTCTTTCAGGATGCCCCAGCGAACCAGGTCGTAGAACCTGTGCCCTTCCAAAGCCAGCTCCAGCCTGCGTTCGAACTGAACTGCTTTTAACGCGTATGTCTCATCGGGGAACGAGGTATATTGACCGATCTGGTAATTTGCTGCATTGTTACCATAGGCAGTCACCTTGGGTGCCAAATGAGAGGCTCTTTCACGAACCTTGTTCACCAGCTTCCTGGCTTCGTCCAAATTACCGGCATCAATATAACACTCAGCCGCCATTAAGTAAACATCGGCAAGCCGGATAACATTTACATTCAAACCTGTAACATATTCTGCTCCGGAAATTGTCTGCGATCCAAAAGAAGATTTGTTGATGGTATGCTTTTGAGCAAGAAACGGTCCTCCATATGCCGGGTCACGGATCCAGCCATCACCGGGCATTACTCCCCAATCTCTGAACATTACTCCTCTCCTGGCAACAGTATAGTCCAGGCGGGGGTCAAACCTGATTGTTGTATCCAGCTTGTAACCAGACTTATCGCCGGGTGACTGGAGATCTGAAATGTAGGCGTTGGTTCTGTAGGAGTTGTCCAACAAGGGCAACCCATTTGCATCAACCTTATAGGCATTTACCAGGTCTATTGTCGGTTGATAGAATCCGCAGCAGGTAACAGGGGCGCTTCCATAAAAGCCACCCAGCATATCCCCAACGTTAGCATTGTCATTCACAGAACCGCTGATGGCATGTTGTACCTGGAAGATCGCTTCCGATCCGTTTTCAGTTTCCGTTTGAAAATTATTTTCAAAAGGCATACCTACCAGGTCTCCCGAGGCATCCATTACATCTTCAAATAAAGGCAGCGCTTCAGAATGTTTGTTTTGGTACAGCAACACTTTACCCAGATACGCCTGCGCTATGGCTTTATTTACACGCCCTACTTCTCCCCTGGGCTTACTCTCGGGAAGGTTGGTCACTGCAAATTCCAGATCCGCCTGTATCTTGGGATATACATCTGTATTGTTGGGTACTGTTGCCGCTTCTGAAGTCAGCGTGATACTTTCATCAATATAGGGTACATTTACAAAGACCCTTCTCAGCAGGAAATAATAATGGGCCCTCAGCAACTTTGCTTCGGCTTCCACTTCTTTTGCACGGGTTTCATCAAATTTTAACCCATCACTGCTCTGCAGGGTTGCCAGTCCTGTCAGTACACTGTTACAGCTCAGTATCCCTTCGTAAGACCTTACCCAAAGAACTTCCAGGTTATCATTTGTGCTGTTGGGAGCCATTTTTTCCATATCGGCCATAGTAGTAATATCGGTGGCAATGCTGCCCTTATGCGCATTATCAGCCACCACTTCCCCGAATAACCATTGACTGGGGGCAGAAGCATAATTGCCCCAGGTACCCGAACGGTTTCCGTTCAGCATACCATACGCACCTATTAACAGTCCCTCTACTCCTTCAGTAGAATTGATCTGGTTTTGAGTCAGCTGCCCCTGTGGGGTCAGGTCAAGAAAACTCTGCTTGCAGGAAGACAATCCTGCGGCAAAAGAAACTGCTGTTGCAGCTATTAAAATTTTAAACTTATTCATATTCAAATGCTTTTAGTATCAAGAATACTCACAGATAATTAAAATGTAACGGAAAGCCCAATTAAATACTGTCTTGAAACCGGATAAATACCACTGTCTACACCCGGAGCCGAAAAAGTGCTGCTCAACTGGCTCACTTCAGGATCCATACCGGTATATTTAGTGATAGTGAATAAGTTGGTAGCACTTACATAAGCTCTTAAACTTTTTACGTTTTTACCCAGTGTTTTCTCTCCGAATGTATACCCTATCTGTAGGTTTCTCATTCTGAAGAAACTACCATCTATTACATAATATGAATTAGAGTTCATTTCGTATGCAGGAAGGTTTGCATATGGTGAAGGAATCTTACTGTCAGTATTGGTAGGGCTCCAGGCATCCAGCAACCTGGTTGAAATAGCGCCCCCAAACAGACCGAAATCAGTGAACTGGCGGGTTACTTCATACAGGTCATTTCCCTGTGAACCATTGAAGAACATCACTACATCAAACTTCTTGTAAGTAGCATTCAGGCTGAATGAATAAATAAAATCAGGATGCGGGTTACCTATAATGGTACGGTCGAATGCATCTATTTTGTTGTCAGGTTTGCCATCAGGGCCTGATACATCCACATACTTCGGACCACCCACTCTGGCGCCGGGGTAGCCGGCAGCAGCCTCAGCTTCATTCTGGTAAATACCGTCCATTTTGTAACCATAGAATGCACCGAAAGGTTCACCCGGCCTTAATATGGAAACAGTTACATTCCTGTATCCCAGGTAGGGTTGCTCCGGAATGGATGGTGCCAGGTAAGTTACCTTATTTATGTTCTTTGAAAAATTAAATCCGAGATCGAACGTAAAATCGCTGGCGTTCGGTTTAAAATAGTGATAGTTCAAGCCAATTTCAAACCCTTTGTTATTCATATTACCCACGTTCACAAAAGGTGAGCTACCCTGTCCCACAGCAGCCGCAGGAAGCGGCACCGGATACAGCATATCTTTTGTATCCCTGTCGTACCATTCAAGGCTACCATCCAGCACATTGTTAAACAGGCTGAAATCCAATCCGATATTTAAAGAACTTGCCTCTTCCCATTTAATAGAAGGATTGCTGTAGTTACTTTTCCAGATACCGGATGCCAGACTACCCGTAATAGGATAATAAGAAGCCGTTTGATTGGCAGTCCAGCGATTCAGGTAGTTAAATGGCGGGATACGTTGGTTACCGGTAACACCATAACCCACCCTCAGCTTCAGGTCATTGATCCATTCCACACTTTCCATGAACTTCTCTCCTGATATACGCCAGGCAGCGCTGACAGCCGGAAAAGTACCATACCTGAATTCATCACTGAAGTTGGACGAACCGTCCCTTCTTATGGTAGCGCTGAATAGGTATCTGCTGTCATAACCATAATCAACCCGTCCGAAAAGTGAAAACAGGGAGCTCAGATAACCTTCGCCACGATTATTGATATTGGAAGAACCCACATCCAGATAATAGTAGTCCATGTTACCTAATAAGAAATAATCGTTTCTGCTACCACTTATGTAACGATATTTCGTCTTGATCGCCTCGGTACCGGCCAACACGCCGATATTGTGCTTATCGAAGGTCCTTTTATAGTTCAAGGTATTGGTCCAGGTCCAGTCGTTGTTAAAGCCATACGTTTCATTCATGGAATTATTGGTAATGCTACCTTCCGAGTGTTCCGGGTTGGGATAGTTAACGCCGAAAGAATTGTAGTTTTCATAACGTAAACCAAAACTTGTTCTGGCAACCAGGCCTTTCAGGATATCCACCTCTGCATATACATTGCCTAACATTGTATTGCTGAGTGTATAGTTATCTTTTGCCCGGTATAACATCGCCATCGGGTTTTGTGCATTACCGAGCTTGTCTCCTCTTGTGCCGGCAAAGTTACCTCCTTCATCATATACCGGTATAATGGTCTGGATCCTGTAGGCAAATCCTATCGGAGATCCTTCTCCCTGGTATTCCCCTGCAGTGTTCACGTTAGATCCCACTCCGTTGGACCTTGTTCTGGCATACTGAAAATTCTCTCCTATCCTGACCTTATCGTTAAACATGGAGAAATTGGTATTCGCCCGGAAAGTATACCGCTCGAAGCCCGTATGTTTAATAGTTCCCTGCTGGTTCATATAACTACCTGATATGGCATAGTTAGAAGATTGACCACCCCCTGCTACATTCAGCATATAATTCTGCATGGGTGCATTGGTTGTGATCTCATCAAACCAATTGGTACCCTGCTTATTGGCCTTTACGATCTGGTAAAAAGTATTGGGATCCCTGCTATAATTATATTTGGACATGTCTGCGGCGGCAGCAGTAACATCATGACCGGTAATCGGCTTTCCTTCTGCATCCACACCAGCTATAAGATAGTCCGGCAGCACGGGCGTGGTTCCATTACCATAGTTAGTTCCGGTTGTGCTTCCCTGTCCGGGAGCCTGTGCAGGATTGTTCAAATTATTGAAGGAAGCATACAGGTATTCCGCAAACTGCTGCGGGTTCATCATTTTAGGAAAATTCTCACTACGGGGAACCTGGGTGCCTACGTAAGTGTCAAAAGTTACCCTGGGCGGAGCTCCGTTTTTTCCTTTTTTTGTGGTGATGATCACTACACCATTATTTGCCCTGGCGCCATAAATAGATGCCGAAGCTGCATCTTTCAGCACCTGCATACTTTCAATATCATTCTGGTTCAGCCAGCTCAGCTTTCCTTCATAAGGTACTCCATCCACTACATACAGCGGGTCATTATTATTGATAGTGCTGAAACCGCGGATCCTGATCTGGGGTGTAGACCCGGGGGCACCGTCATTAATAATATGCACGCCCGTTGCTTTTCCCTGAAGGGCCTCTACCGGGCTGGCAACCGGCTGCGCCTTCATCTGGTTCACATCCACTACCGCCACAGCACCTGTCAGGTCTTTTTTCCGTTGGCTGGTATAACCTGTTACCACCACTTCCTCCAACGCATCTTTCCTTTCCGTTAGCAAAACTTCAATGCTGCTTCTGCCGCTGACAGAAACCTCGATTGTTTCAAAACCAACCGAACTGATAATCAGGATAGCATTTTCACTTGGCACTTCCAGGGAAAAGCTACCGTCGGCCTCTGATATGACCGCTGTTTTAGAACCTTTAACGGTGATGCTGGCACCGGGGACGGGGCTTTTGTCTACGCCGTTCAGTACCATTCCTGATACCGTTTTTTGTTGCGCAAAACCATACAGCCCGATCAAACAACTGATAAACAACAGAATTGTCTTAATTCCTGTTTTTTTCATGGCAAGATGTTTTCTTTTGATGAATAAAAATTTTTAAAAAACCAAGTAAGAGTAAAACCATTGCATGTTGGCACAGATATGCAAATAATAATCATCTGAGTCAGGGAGAATAGAAGGGAACTGAGAGAAATATCCCCCAGACAGGCATAGTGCGCATAGGCAATCATGTTTTGGTTTAATAAGCAAAAACTCCTTTACGGTTCAAATAATACAATGCAATGTTAAAAAAAAATAAATTAACAACAAATTTTTCATATTCCCGAGTTGTCCACATCCAAAACTTAATATTGGGATATCGTCCCGTTAGCTATATTTACCCATATTGAAAGGGTAATATATGGTCAAGGAAAAAAGGAATACGATTACAAGAGATATCAGCTGGCTGGCTTTTAACGCCAGGGTACTGCAGGAAGCTGCCGATTCAACCGTGCCCCTCAAAGAACGGATCAAGTTCCTGGGCATTTTTTCGAACAACCTGGATGAGTTTTTCAGGGTGAGGGTAGCCGCTTTGAAACGGATGCTCACCCTGGGCAAAAAAGCCAGGATGCACTTGGAGCAGGATCCACAAAGCATACTGGAACAGATCCATGCAACCGTTTTGCAACAACAAAGCGAATTTGACAGGATATGGAAAAATATCCTGGCTGAACTCAAAAAAGAAAATATTTTCCTGCTGACGGAAAAACAATTGAGCAGGGAACAAAAAAAGTTTGTACAGAATTACTTTGACGAAGAGGTATCGTCGGCAGTTATTCCCATGATGATTGAAAACATAGCCAACTTTCCCTATCTCCGTGAAAAAGCTATCCTGCTGGCGGTTGTGATGTCAAAAAAAGATTCCGCGTACAAGAAAAAATATGCGCTGATAGAAGTGCCGACCCGGCTAATGTCCAGGTTCATCATATTACCATCTTCCGGAGGAAAACATTATATCATGCTGCTGGAAGATATCATAAGGTTCTGTCTGCCACAGATATTTTCCTTTATGGGCTTTGACAGCTACGAAGGTTATGTGGTGAAAATCACCAGGGACGCTGAGTTTGACCTGGATACAGACCTGGATGTGGCCTATACACAAAAGATCAAGAAAGGGTTAAAGAGCAGAAAAAAGGGAAAACCTGTTCGCTTCATATATGATAAGGCTATTGATGCCTCTCTTTTGGAATACCTGATAAAAAGGCTGCACCTCACCCAAAAAGATGCTATCATCCCCGGCGGCAGGATACACAATTTCAGGCATTTCATGGATTTTCCCGGCTCGGTGTTTGACCATAAGAGTGTCCGAAAAAAACCGATCACCCACCCGGCATTAAAAAATTCAGTAAGGGTAACGGAAGTAGTGCTGAAAAAAGATATCATGCTGCATCTCCCCTATCACTCTTTTAATGCAGTGGTAGGCTTATTAAAAGAGGCTGCCATGGACCCGGCTGTATTCGAGATCAGGATCACGGCTTACCGGTTGGCGCCTGCCTCCAAGATCATCAATGCGCTGATCAATGCAAAAAGGAACGGCAAGAAGGTGATCGTAATGCTGGAACTGCGCGCCAGGTTCGATGAGGAGGCTAACCTGGAATGGAAAGAACGCCTGGAAGATGAGGGTGTTACCGTTTTGATAGGTGTTCCCGATATGAAGGTGCATGCGAAAGTATGTGTGATCAAACGAAAAAAAGGAAACAAAATCATCCAATACGGGTTCGTAAGTACCGGTAACTTTAACGGGAAAACGGCCAAATTTTATGGAGATCACTGCCTGCTGACAAGCGACAGCCATATTATGTCGGATATTAACCGCATATTCAGTTTCCTGCAACAGCCCAAAACCGGGCAGCATTTCCTGGGAGCCTGTAAGACGCTCATGATCAGCCCGGATTATATGAGGAAACAACTGATCGGTTATATAAACAATGAAATTAAAAACGCAAAGCAAAAAAAGCCTGCCGGCATCATACTGAAGCTGAACTCTCTTGCGGATGAAGCGCTGATCATGAAGCTTTATGAGGCGGCACGGGCAGGCGTTGAGATCAGGATGGTGATACGCGGCATATGCTGCATGTATACAAAAAACAAAAAGTTTAAAGCACAGGTATTTGCGATCAGCATAGTAGACGAATACCTGGAACATGCCCGTTTGGTTATCTTCCATAACAATGGCAAGAACACAACGTTCATTTCATCCGCAGACTGGATGGTCCGTAACCTCGACCACAGGATAGAAGCGGCTGTGGAGATCAAAGACCCGTCTATCAAGCAGGAACTGCTGGACATCATGAACATACAGCTGCATGACAATGTAAAAGCGCGTTTACTGGATAATGATCTGTCTAATGAGTATGTCAGAACAAGGGGGAAAAGAATCCGTTCGCAAATTGAGATCTACAATTACCTGGCGGGAAAACAGTAAGATACTTACTATTGTTATCTTTTACTTGCGCCCGTCTTCCGCAGGACGACTGGTTATTCAATTCCGCCGGACTGTGCCCGGGTCGGAAATACCTCTGCCCTGATAGAATCAGGGTGAGATTATGAAGACACAAGTCTGGCTGACGCGATAGCCAGGCTACAAGACTTGCGCCAGATATCTTTTCGCTGGCGCCCGTCTTCCGCAGGACGACTGGTGTCATTCAATTCTGCCGGACTGTGTCCGGATTGACAATACCTCTGCCCTGATAGAATCAGGGGGAGATTATAAAGACCCAAGTCTGGGCTGTACGCGATAGTCTAGCTACAAGACTTGCGCCAGATATCTTTTCGCTGGCGCCCGTCTTCCGCAGGATGACTGGTGCCATTCAATTCTGCCGGACTGTGTCCGGATTGACAATACGTCTTCCCTGATGCAATCAGGATGGAATTATAAAGACCCAAGTCTGGCTGTACACGATAGCCAGGCTACAAGACTTGCCCAAGATATCAATTATCGTAGGCACAGGTGATCTGCAGGCAGAACACCTTGCGCCAGCTATCGCTGATACAACCGATTATCACACTTTATCCGGGTTATTATCTTTCCAGCTCCATAAATGCAGGCATGCATAAGTGCGATAGGGTTTCCATTTTGATGAAATCTTCTGAAGATCGGCAAAGAATTGTTTCTTGTCTGTACGATCCAGCTTATACAGGCGGATCATGGCATTCTGCAAGCCCAGGTCGCCTGTGGAAAATACATCTCCCCTGCCCAATGCAAACATGAGCAGCATTTCCACCGTCCAGGTGCCGACCCCTTTTATAGCCGTCAGGTAAGTTATTACTTCTTCATTGCTCATTTTATTCAGCTTTTTCAGCCCCATGCCATTCTCTATTTCAAAAGCGGCTACATTCCTTACGTACTGCACTTTTGCATTACTCAAGCCGATACTTCTTAATGTTTCAGGTGAGGTTTCCAGTATCCGGGCAGCCGTAGGTTCCTCCCCGTTATACAGCTGTAAAAAGCGGCGGTAGATCACGTCGGCTACTTTCACCGATAGCTGCTGGCTCATGATGGAGGCACAAAGATAGGTGCAGATGTTCCTGCGTTTTTTCAATTGAAACGGCGGGATGGTATCCAGCAGCCTGGCCAGTTTTTTATCTTTTTTCAGATGCACTATATATTCCATATTCCGGAATTGACCGACAAGTTATGATAAAAAACGCGGAAATGAGGTCATGCCACCTGGTCAGCATCTTTGTCGGGGTGCTGATTGAGCAGCAATGTCATTAAGTGGTATAACTGCGGATATTCTTTCTGCAAAGCATGCGGCTTTTCAAAAAACAATTCTACACTCTCGGCCCAGAATTCCTGGAATTGTGTCATAGCATATTTGGAATACAACACATTACCGCTGATCCTTTTTTGTTCGAATACCCCGTTACCATAAGTATTAAAAGTTTTGAACCGGTCAGCAAAAGATTCATCTTCAGGCTTGCCTGTCTCCAGGTTCTGGAAATAATAGGCATGAGCCATTTCATGTAATCCAAGGTTTGATCCGTCTTCCGGATCTTTGATTCCCTCCAGGAAATGCTTCCACGAAACATGAATGCGGTTTCCGGAAACATTGCCGGCCCAACACCCGGATCGAGGGTTCGATACCCCAGAATTCTTCCGGGAAAATATGGATGGATCTGTAGAACGGCAGCAGATAGTTCTTCAATCCAAAGCTCAATTTGATGGCGGTGGCACTCAGCAGGATCGGCATTTCTTTAAAACCGATCTTGTCATAGATAACGAAAATTTTTGACTGCATAAACTTCTGCAAACGGAAGCGAAACCGCTCTTTTTCGGTGTCAGGAAGTTTTACATAATAAGGAAGATGTTTGGTAGGCACCCGGTCTATTTCTTCCGCGGGAAAGCGTAACTCATTACCGGGATAAATCAAGGCGCCCGGCTCTTCCGGCAGTGCCTGCTCCGGCACTGTGTAAGTGGCTTCCATATTTTCCCTTCTTTTACGGTCCAGCCGGAGACCAATAAGGCGCAGCGCCAGGACGAGAAATACAATGAATGCCACTACATAAAAGAAAGCCGGGGAATCGTCAGATTCCTGCTGATGGTGCAGGGTACGGGGTATGATGACAACGCTCCTGACCGTATCTTCTGCGGGGTTTATGTGTTCAACTATGATAGAATCCTTTGGCATATGGCTTTGCAGGGATCATTTAACAGTTCATACCGGAAACGGCCGACACCGCTGTTACTTCACTTCCTGCATGGTCACCAGCTTCCGGTATATCCCGCCCAGCTCCATCAGCTTTTCGTGGGTTCCCCGCTCTACGATCGTTCCTTTCTGCAGCACGATTATTTCATCGGCATGCCGCACGGTGGATAACCGGTGCGCTATGACGATAGAGGTCCGGTCGGTCATCAGGTTGTTAATAGCATCCTGTACCAGCATTTCGCTCTCAGTATCTAACGAGGAGGTCGCTTCATCAAGTATCAGGATCGGCGGGTTTTTTAATACCGCCCGGGCAATTGTCAAACGCTGGCGTTCCCCACCGCTCAGTTTTGTTCCCCTGTCGCCGATATTACTGTCGTAGCCTCCTTCCCGCGCCATGATAAAATTATGGGCATTTGCGATTTTGGCGGCTTCTATTATCTGCTCACGGGTGGCGCCCGGATGTCCCAAAGCAATGTTGGCGGCGATGGTATCGTTAAAAAGTATAGGCTCCTGGGTGACGATACTGATGTGATCCCGCACAGATGACAGCCGGTAGTCCTTAATGTTCTGCCCGTCTATCAATACTGCCCCGCCGGTAACATCATGAAACCGCGGAACCAGGTCTGCCAGGGTAGACTTACCGGCTCCGGAAGAGCCCACAAGCGCAATCGTTTTACCACGTTCAATCGTAAGATTGATATTTTTCAGTATTACTTTATCGTCGTAAGCAAATCCTGCATCCCGGAATTCGATATTTCCGGTAAATGAAGACAATACCCTGCCCCCGGGATTTTCATCCACGGTTACTGCCGTATTTAAAATATCCTCTATTCTCGTAATGGCAGCCGAACCTTTCTGCATATTGCTGAAAGACGTGGAAAGTGTTTTTACAGGATTGATCACGTTATAGAACATGGCCAGGTAAGCCAGGAACATAGACGGAGACAGCAGCTCCTCATTCAATACATGGCGCCCGCCAAACCACAATATGCCAACAAAAACCAATACGCCCAGTACTTCTGAAGTGGGGGCAGCGAGGTCTCTCCTTTTGCTGATCTTGTTCTTTGTGCGGTACAGCTCATCATTCAATTTGTTGTACCGCTCTTTCAGCAGTCCCTCTACGTTAAATGCCTTGATCACCCTTAGCCCGTTCAATGTTTCATCGAGCACGGAAAGGGATTCCCCCAACTTTACGGCGGCTTCATTGGACTGCCTTTTCAGCGATCGCGATATTCTTCCCAAAATAAACCCTACTGCCGGTATACATACCAGGATGGTGATGGTCAGTTGCGGACTCATGATGAACAACACCGTAAAGTTGATGAGGATGGTTATCGGGTCCCGTACCCATCCTTCCAGCGCGCCCACCATCGATCCTTCCACTTCCTGCACATCATTGGTGATCCTGCTGAGCAGGTCTCCCTTTCTTTTTTCCGTAAAATATCCTATAGGCAAATGAAGGATCTTATCATACAGCTCCGCCCGCAGCCTGGTAACAATGCTGTTTTTTATGGGATTCAGGATATTAAAAGAAAGGTAGAGGAAAAAGTTCTTCAGGAATATGGTAATGATAATTACCACGCAGATGAAGCCCAACGCATACAATGGATTAAGATCGTCGGAGAAATGCAACATGATTTTACTGACGATATCCGTAATGGGATTATCAGCTTCTTTCATATTTTTACCATCTTCTCCCAGGAATATGATATCAAAAAACGGTGCCAGCATTCCCATGGATACCACAGAAAAAACAATAGACAATACGATGCATATAAAATAAAGTACAATGTTCCCTTTGTAGAATTTCAGGTAATTAAAGATCCTGGAATATTTATTCATTAGCCTAAAGTCGAATTAAACGGCAAAGTAACTAAATTTACACCCAATAAACTTGAATAATATGCAGGAAGGAAAGCGTCAAAAGCAGGTGGCAGGCCTGCTTTCCGAAGAGTTTAACGAAATTTTCCAAAGGTTGGGATTGACCATGATAAATGGCGGCATGGTTTCTATTTCGGGTGTAAAGGTGACGCCGGACCTGCTGGAAGCCAGGATTTACCTGAGCTTTTTCAAAATAGAGGATACAAAAGCAGCGCTGAAAAAAATTGAGGACAGGGCATGGGAGATCAAAAAGGAACTGACGGCAAGGGTAAAACATCAGTTGCGGAGAATACCGGAACTGAAATTCTTTGCAGATGATACGCTGGAGCACGTATTCAAAATGGAAGAGCTTTTCAAAAAGATCAATGAAGAAAAAAATGACGGAAACGATCATTGATTCCCTGTTAACCGTTACCACAATCTAAAACAACCTGATTGAATTTTTTATTTGCCTGGAGGTACTTTAAAGCAAAAAAATCTACCAATGCTATCAATATAATAGCCTGGGTAAGTGTAATAGCCATTGCTTTCGCTACGGCGGCTCTGCTGATCCTGTGGAGCACATTCAACGGCTTTGAGGGGCTTGTAAAAACATTGTACTCTACTTTTTACACAGACCTGAAAGTGTCGGCAGCGTCCGGCAAAACCATCGAGCTGACACCGGAACAGGTCAGCGGGATACGGCAGATCAATGGGGTGGCTAACCTGTCGCTGACAGCAGAAGAAAAAGCGCTTATCCAGAACGGTGAGTATAAAACCATTATTGATCTCAAAGGAGTGGATGACGCGTACGCCGATGTAACCACCATCACCAGCGGCATGGTGAGGGGAAACTATGAGTTAGGCGATGCTGAGCACCCTGGTGTGGTATTGGGTCTGGGAATCGAAAATGTCCTGGCACTCTTAAGTGACCGCAGCATCGGGCAGCTTACTATTATGCTACCCTCCAGGAATGTTGCAGAATTCAGTAATCCTATGTCGGCCTTTACACAGGCAAATGTAACTCCCTACGGCTCATTCGGCGTACAGCAGGAATTTGACAATGCGTACGTGCTAACCAACCTGGACTTTTTAAAAGAGCATCTGAAATTCAGACCGGATGAATATACTGCAGCGGAAATAAAGCTGATCAGGGAAAAAGACACCGAAAATGTAAAAAAAGCTATTCAGTCTCTTCTGGGTAAGGATTACCTGGTGCAAACCCGTTTTGAGCAAAACAGGAGCTTATATAATGTGATGCGGCTTGAAAAATATGCGATCTATGCTATTTTCATCTTGGTACTGATCGTGGCAGCCTTCAACATGATCGGCGCATTGAGCATGCTGGTGCTGGAAAAGCAAAAAGATATACAGATCCTGCAATCCATGGGCGCCACACGCTCCTGGATCAGGCGGGTGTTTTTAACGGAAGGTATTTTATTGGCCGGCATCGGCGCCTTATCGGGTATCATCTTTGCGGTTGCCATATGCCTGGTGCAGATACAATTCAAGCTGATAAAGCTGGAAGGCACTTCATTCGTGATCGACTATTACCCGGTAAAAATGATCCCGGAGGATTTTATAATTGTTGTTGCAACGGTATTCATTATCGCCATCCTGGCGTCCTGGATACCCGCCAACCGTGCCGCAAAGCAACCTTTTGAATTGAGAAACTGACGAAACGAATACCCGTTTTTTATTGCAGTTGATTTTTCCTCCTCTTGTTTGTTCGAAACCCACCGTTGGAAACAGGTAAGAACATAGAGGGTCCGGAGTTTGAAACTCAGGACAGCGGCAATGAAGAAAAAACATAAAAAGGAATCGCCCTGTTGCATGTCTCCACGCAACTTTACTGAGGTTCCCGGCTAGTGTCATGTCAACGATAAAACGATGGCTAATATTTCCCGCTGATTTCGCAAATAAGCGCAGAAGGCTTTGATTATCTGCGGAATTCAGCGGAATCTGCGGG
>CAKSVK010000083.1 GCA_934502905.1 uncultured Chitinophagaceae bacterium | reverse complement strand
GCGTAGGTGTTTGTACCCGACCGAGCGAATATACGCCCCGCCCTGCGGCAATGCTCAATGCCTGCGAAGCATTGATGCCTACCAGCCAGTCAGCCCGGCTTCGCCCTTGCCCGGCACGATACAGACCGTCAAAATCGCTTCCGGGTTTCAGGTTGTCAAAACCCTGCTTAATCGCTTTTTCGGTCAGTGAGCTTATCCATAAACGCTGAAAGGGTTTGCCGCATTTCAGGTACTCATAAATGTACCTGAAGATAAGCTCACCCTCACGCCCGGCATCGGTAGCCACGATAATGCTATCGCAACGGTTGATGACCTGCTCAATAATCTTCAACTGCTTTACCGCTCCGCTATCGGGAACGTAACTTTTATCCTTTTTTATCTTCCGTACCGTCAGTAAAAAAGGATTGGGCAATATGGGCAGGGCTTCCCTTTGGAAGCCTGTTAGCCCGTAGTCTTCCGGCATAGCCAACCCGACCAGATGCCCCAACGCCCATGTAACCTGGTAGCCGTTGCCTGTCAGGTAGCCATCCTTTTTATCAGTGGCTCCCAACAGGGCGGCTATCTCACGGGCTACGCTTGGTTTTTCGGCAATCACTGCTTTCATAATACTTCCTCCTTTTTTTAGTGATTACCTTTTGATGCCTTTGGGTTTAACCGTAGCTTTCGGCGCACGCTGCTGTTGCTGCTGCTTGTTGTCTTTCGGCGTTTGCTGCTGCGGCTTCAAAGGCTCTTTGACATTCTTCGTAGCCTCGTTGGTTTTTCCATCGGAATTAACTGCGACCTGCGTTTTATTTGCTTCAGCAGGCTGTATTTTATCTTTCAGCTTATTGGGATTGGTGAATGAGAATTGCTCTTTCCCGGTTTGTTTATCAAAGGTGATATAGCCCTGATATTTTTCGCCTTTCCTGTCAATTAAGCCATCAATGTAAATCGTTAAGCCAGCATTATACTTTTCATATTGCTGGTCGGTCAGTTCCTTACCCCTGTATGTGCGAGGTGCTTCATGCTGCTGTCCCGGCTGCTGGCTTTGGGTTTGTTTATTCGTATTGCTCCGGTCAAAAAGAAATTCAATAAAACGCTTATCGGCATTGTATTGAATAGGGGCATTGAAAGGTTCTCCTTTTTTGGAAATCATGCCCTCTAAATGAAGTGGTTTACCATCGAGTAAAGTTTGCTTTTGTTCTGCGTTGAGTATTACGCCTTTAAATTCATTGGGTATTCTCATCCATTCCTGCCGTAAGGCAACAACCTCATTTGTCAATCGGTCAATACTGATAATGGACGGTATTTTTTCCCCGGTCTTGGGGTTGGTCAAGTCCACTACACGCCCCATGTTCCCGGTTTTGAGCAAATTCTCTTTATCCTCTTTGGTAAATTCATGACCGAAGAAAGGCGCATCAAGGTTCGGCTCTTTGCGGATGCCGTGAATGGCAACAACTGCACTGCCGTTTTCACCAGGTTGAAGTGAAAGCCTTGCATCCATACGGGTAACTGCCGTACCGAGGTTAAGGCTTATCGGCATTAATATATTGGTTTTATACCCTTTTAACAGGGTGTCCATTACGCCTGCTTTTTCAAGCCTTTCTTTGCTCAACCCCAAATTGTTCATGGTTTCCCAATCAATCTGTTCCACCTTAAAGCGGTATTCGCTTGTTTCCGGTGTTGCTTGTGCTGTTGCCATATCTTTTTTATTTTCCTGTTGCTGTTCTTTTTGCTGTTCTTTGGGTTCTTTGACCTCATGCTTTGCCAGTACTGCTTCGCCCTCTTTGGTGGGCGCATCAACCTGTTTCTGCATTTCTTTGGCGGTATCAACCGCTTCCGAAGCAGGCACTTTAAAAAAGTTGAAGTGAGAGGGGTTTTTAAGCTGCCGCCAAAAGTTGGAGAAGAAGTTGGAAAATACATCCCCGCTCTTATCCACCCGCATAAACTGGCTTTGGTTCTTTTTGTCGGCATCAACGGTTTGCAGTTCACCGTTTTTGTCTATGCCTGTAACTGCCTGGATTTTCTTTTTGTCTTTATCCAGCACCAGCAAAATATCCGAAAGCTGTTCGGGTAATTGCGGGTTTTCAATGGTCTGTTCGCTCATAATACTGATTTTTTAATGTTGTTAATTTCCGAAAGTAGGCGAAGCCTATACGCACTGGCGGTATCTGTCTTCCATTGGCGTAGTTTGTCATGTATTGTCCTTTGTACGTTGCAGGGGCGCATTGAAACTTTCCCGGATGAACTGATGCACATCGGATAGCTTGTAATACAGCTTGCCGCTAATGGTGTAGTACGGCAGCTTGCCGGACGAGCGGTAACGCTGTAAAGAGCGGTGGCTGATTTTCAGCATTTGCAGCAAATCCTGATTATCCAGTAATTCTTCACCGTCTATGCTGTTGCGCTGTTTCTGTATATCGCTGATATTGTCGTTCAGTATATCAAAGCGTTCCATAATGCGCTCCATCCATGCGATAAATTCCATTCTGTCTATGTTCATACGGGTACGCTTTAATTATTTTTCAGCCTTTATTTTTCTTCCATTTTCGATATAGCTTTTACCTTTTGCCATAAGTGCCTGCATATATTCATCGCTGGTTTGTACAGCATGAGCATTAAGCATATCCTTTATGGCTCCAATGGTGTAATAGTATTGTCCGTACATTTTGGAGTAGGCGATTTGCCCGTTGGTGCGCATACGCCATAGCGTTTTTTCGCTGATGTGGAGATACTGGCAGACTTCGTGATTATTAAGCCACAGGCTATCATAGCTGGTGTCTTCCAGTTTCAGGATATATTCATTGATGGACTTTATACGCTCGTTGAGCAGCTTCCATGCTTCTTCTTCTATGGTTATAATATTCATTGCACAGCTTCTTAATATTTGCTGTACAAAAGTGGAGCGTTTGGCGGGGTCTGTCGTCCGATACGTGTCTATCAAAAAGACAGATTTTTGATTTCTTTTTGATTGGGTTTAACGTGTTGGTTTTATAGCGGTTTTCTCTTTTTTCAAGTATATATCTGGTATCGCAATATGCGATTTGCCGATAGACACATATAGGCAAACGGGCAAAAAAAAGAACAGCACCGATGATGCTGTTCTTTTTTTGAAAGACAAGACGGAGATTAGTAGCTATCTTCTTTGTCCATGTATTCCTCTAAACTGGATTTCAGTTGGTCTATAAATAACGTCCGGGAACCGGAGCGGGTCTTCATGCGGTGGAAGCTGTTATGGATGTCGTTGAGCGAAACCCGAAACAATACCTGAAATACCATGCTTATTTTCCGAATGCCTATTTTCCCGTGTGCAATAGCTCCTGCCGCATAGAGTGCGTAAATCAATTCAATAAGGGCGTTCTTTGATTGTGTCCAAAAAATATCTTTCGTTTCATCATTTTGTAACAGAATATCCGGGTTTTGTTCGGGATTTATTTTTGTCGTCAGGTAATTATAGATGAGTTCGTTGCCGATGATTTTTGCCACCTTATAATCGAAATAAGTCGAAAATTTAGGGTCAATCTCAAACACAAAGCTGTTCAGCCCATCATAGTAGTTAATGTTTCCCAACATAAAATACTGTTCGTCCCTGTCAATTCTGCCGGAACGGTAGTACCTGTAAAAATCAGAATTGCATATATACTCCGTGTATTCCTGTTTCAGTTCTTTCAGTTGCAGGGCGAAATAACTTTGGTACAAATTCCCATTATTGGCGGGGCAGGCTGTTTCAATCCGAAATACCTTGTTGTAGTAAATAAGTTTGCCCAGGATATTAGGCTTTACCTGTCTGAAAAAATGGATTTCATCGTTTTTATCGGAAAAGCCCTCCTTTATCACATCTTCTTTGACGGTACGCAGGAGTTCCTGAAGATAAAGCGTCATCTGATACGCCTCGTCAATAACGCTGGATGTTTCGGCAGAAAACTTTCTTTCCTGTTTTTGGATTTCCGAAACAATTTTGTGTAACGGATGCTTCATAGTTAAGATTTGTTTTCATTAAGGGTACGATTGCGATTACAAATACAAAGGTTGTCTTTAACTATGAATTTGTTTCCCAAGTTGAACCCAAGTTGGGGAAGATTTTTTTGATAAAAAGGTACTTTGGGCGTTGGCAGATATTTTTGCAAAGAGCAACCCGCATTATCTTAATTTTGCTCTTTTTATAGGTCGCAGAGGTTGAGGACTGGTAGGTTTATCAATTTTCGGAGAAGTTGTATCTGTTTGATTTGCAGTATCTTTTAGCTGGTTTAACCGCCGCAAATCTTCTAATAACGAGTTCGAGTTTTGTACCAATAAGTTCACAGAAATTGTAAAAGGTCGTTGATTCTCAACGACCTTTTATTTTTACTTTATAAAGAACGGTTTCGCCTCCGATAGTTGCTTATCTTTTTTCTGTCTAAAGTACCTTTATAAAGATAACTTCGCTTTTTCCTTTCTGCATTTAATAACAAGCTGATTATTAAAAATCTTATAACAGGTATCTTCTTATTGTCTTAGCCCCCTCAAATCTACCAAGTAGGAACTTCTATTTAAAATCCCTTTATGAATACAGAAGCTTGTCACAATGTAAACTGGTTGTTGGGATAAGCGTTTATCCACCCCCAAAAACCGCCTTCTTTTTAAACTGAACAACATAGCCCTTCCAGGCAATGAGTTTATAATCTCCATTGCCCCAATTACCCTCGGCAGTCTTATTGAGTACCATACCTTCATTCACACCGGGCAGGAAAAGCTCTGCTTTGGATTGCGTACTGTCAAATAAAACAAAAGCAGGTTTTCCGTTTGTCACAGCACCATCTTTCAGTGGATTCAGCTTGACTTTCAGGGTAGTCAATTCCAGACACGTTTGTTTTAAGCGGGAGTATGATTTTCCATTTACATATAAGCAAGCCGCCTTTGATTGATTGCAGTCTGTTTGCACCAAAGGCATTACAGAGCTGTAGCTGATAGCATTTTTATCCTTAAAGGCATTTCCGGATTCGTTTAATTCACCATAGCCTTCAATGAGCTGGTTATTTTTTACCAGAAAAGCAACTTCCCTTGTACTTTCCACTCCTTCGGATAAAAAAGTATAGGTCCCGGATAATTTGTCGCCCGATAGCTCTCCCTTAAACGTTCCTGTATTGGCGTCCTTTCCGTCTAATGCGTAGGTCAGGATACCCGTAATACTTTCTCCCTGACCAATAATTTCAAAATTAACAGCATTACTACTGTCGAAATAAGAATAACATCCTGTTTGTAACGAAGAGGCTGTTTTTATGGCGATATCCGTTTTTGCTTCCCCTGGTGTTTCTTTTTTTGCGGTATTGTTATTACAATTTGCACAGGCAGCCGTGATGCATAACAAGAAGATGAGTTTTTTCATTTTTATAGATTGAATGGCTAATCAGTTTTTTTAAAGATGAGTACAACACCGTCGGGATTGGACAGTGTTAAACGGTTATTTGCAATCGTATACGTTGTGCCGCCTTGGAGAGCCCTTAAAAATTCCGCCTCTTTATGAGCGTATGTGCATATCATTTCGGTCGTGGCAATATTTGTAAAGCGAAGTAATCCCTTTTCAAAAAAAAGTGTTCCGTTCATCCGGTTACAGCCTGCAAAACCAGAAAATGTATTAGCCGAGCTGATGATTTCCATAGAAGGGAGCGCTGCGGTAAAATCAGCTTTGGTAATTTTTGTGCCGTTCATTTCTTCAGCAACCCAAATATCCTGCAGGCGATAATCGGTTATGTATTGTCCGCAACCTGTTATAGTAGTAAACTTTTCATCGTTGCTCTTCCTGTAGTTGATGGTAACCGTATAAGGCAACTCCAGTCCCGACATCGCGTTGATGCATTTGGTCTGCACGATTTGAATATTCAACTCGCCCGGTTCTGCCTGAGTTTTATACAGCTTCACATTAGCGTCCATGGTCCGCAACGGATCCGTGTGAGGCGCTATAACTGAATCCTCCGGGGTCTTAAATTTCACCAAGTTTTCAGCTATTTCCAATGTCCAGAAAGGTTCTGTACCACTGGACTTGAAATAAATATTACCGGTATCCTCCTTTTCCGGGGGAGGTTTTTCCGTAACAGTGGGCTCTTTGCTTTGTTGTGTTTTAACAGAGCAAGATGTTACTATAAGTAAACAACAAAATACCAAAATGGTTATTGATTGTCTCATCTGGCTATTAATTTTTTAAACCGCATCATGGGCACATCATCAATCAGCAAATTCAGCTTACCTTCTGCATCAATGTTATATTTGTTCACTTTTTTGATAATATCCAAAAAGAATTTTTCACCCTCCCCACAAAACATCATCGTAGTTGGACCCGGTTCACCAAAAGAGATGTTTGTTCCATCCAGTGTATAACCGGCGGAATAACCGTTACAACTGTTATTGCCCTCAGCCTTTTTGGTAGCCTGGTTAAATGTGATGTATGGCTTTTGATCGGGAAACAGTCCCTCGAATGCAATACGCGGCCCTGACAGGTATTCCAACTCCCACGTGACATTATAAAGTCCTTCTCCCGAAATTTTTTTAGTGGATGAGCAGGAAGTAAAAAATACCAGTAACAAGTATACCGGAAGCAGTAGTACATTTTTCATCATTAAAGGTTTTAAAAGTTATGATTGTTATTGATTTTTATAAAGCAACTCCCAGGATCAGATGTGCATAGAATCCCTGTGCGTTAATCGCAGGCCCATCATACAAGCTAACTCCGTTTGTATTCCACCTGGTAGCTTTTGCCGCGGGCAAAGAATAACCTGACCGTAACCCCAACATAATATCTTTCCCAAAATTTTTGTCGCGAAGCGGTTGTGTGGCAACATGTATACCAAAATTCCATACCCATCCTTTTGTGGCAAGATGATGCTGATCTCCGGAGGTAGCAAGGTAGTCATTAAAAAGCTGCCCGGTCCCGTTATTGGCAGAAAGTCTGGCACCCCACCAGGAATATACACCTCCGGCATAAGGAATAAGCTGTAGCTTCTCACTATGAGCAACTACAAATCCTATTGATGAACCAACAGTGGTACCCCGCAATTCATTGGTACGGTTTCCGGATGTTTTACTTCCGGCATAGGTGGCATAATTGAACAGGACAGCCAAACGGGTTTTTGGAAAAATCGTATAAAGACCACCCCCTCGGGAAAAATATGCACTGTTCAGCGGAAGGTAATTATTACCGGAAAGATCAGCGTTGAGGGCTGAAAGATCAGGAACCTGCAACCCGAATTGTGTATGGGCAAACACTTTTTTAGCAGGTACCTTTTTCATATTTTCTTTTACACGGGCCAGTTCCGCAGCCGAGGGAGTGTATATCAGCCCGCCGGTTTCATGAGGAATATTTTGTTCCGGCAGCTTGTCCAGCAATGCCAGGTAAGCTGCATGAAAGTGATGCGGAAAAAGCCTGGAAGGATCGTCGGGATAGGTTTTGAAATATTCATCATCCGGTAGCAGCACTATGGTCGTACCAGTTCTCACATAATGATTGCTGCTGTAGTATTCAGGGGGAATATACCCTTTAATGTGTTGTTTAATAATTTTGGAGGCCATATTCCCCATGTACTGCTCGTATTTCTGCTGGGCTCTTTTGGTGGGTTTATCCAACTGATTGTAGATATGTTTCAGCACCATTTTGTTTGGAAACTTTTGTTTATTAATGAGCGCTCTGGCGTTGGTGAATGGGTTTACATTATTAAAATCCTTAAGTGTCTGGATAGAAATAGGCGTTTCAGGAACCCAATCGGCAGCATTTACAACATTGAAGGCCCAACCGCCCTGGGTTATCGCTTCATACTCATACCCGAAATAAAGATTACCGGGTTTGGGAGCCGCACTGCAATAAGTTTTAAAACGGATATCAACAGGAAGCAGATTTTGCCTTTGCAGGCTATACAGGTACGCCGTCAGTAAAAACGAAATGGCTCCGCCCTGGCTGTGTCCGATAATTAAAAAATCCTTCGTTCCTTTTTGATACTGTTCATTTATTTGGGGAATAATTTCTTTAGACAAATAAGCCATGCTTAAAAGCCAACCTACATGAACGGCCGCTTTCGGATTGACAGCTAATTCATATGTGAAAGTGTCTCCGCCGTCTAATTGTAATTCCCCTTTTGCAGGAACCATAGCGGCATAAAAATTGGACAGCCAGCTCTCCGCTTTCCCGGTTGTACCTCTGATGCTGATCACCGCAACATCTTTGTCGTTCTTCCAGAAATCCCACAGGTTGTCAAGTCCTATTGGTTTTGACTGATAGATCATGTTAAAGGTAACAGGCTCCCGGAAGTCTTTATAATAACCTGTATCAGCAGTTGTCCGGGCCGATATGAGCATGAGCTCCCGGTATTCATTTTTATCAAAGCCGGGCTGAAGTATCTGTGAAAACGCAATGAAAGGGCAGCAAAAAATAAATATAGAAATTAACTGCTTCATTCTGTTTATTTTAAGTTGAATATTCTTATGGTCTGCGGCGTTAATATTTTTAAAGAACAAGCGGGGGTAATATGTTTATCCCATTTATTTGAAACCTGATTTTATAAAGTTACCAAACAACCAATAATACCTCCAAACCAATTATGGGTTGCCTGTGATTGAAGTCCTTTTAGGTTTCGTCATATCCTTTAGTTAATAAAAAAAAACTGTTATAAGGATAATGGACCTCACTACGTTTATCCCAAAGTTCTCTATTCTATTATCGCCTCTCCGGAAGTAATACGGATAAGGCCAACTGACCTAACAGCCAAAAATTCATTGTTACAAAATGAACGACGGCATATATGGGATAGTAATCCAAGAAGCGAACTGAACACAGGGATTTTGGAGCAATTTGAAAGCTTGTTGAATCAGTATCAAACTGATAAACCGCAAATCATCGGATTCCTCGCAGTAATTTACTTTGCCGATCAGCTTCCTTTTTCTCCCAGTTATTTTGACCACCAAACTTACGGAGAGCACGGACAGAACTACAACGTATGAGGTTATTGCTGCCCGATCTTGTGGAGTAGCCCCAAAAACCATTGTAGAAAATCGACGGGGATAAAATAGAGCATCTTCTGGTTAAGGGTAATTTTGTACGACCCTCCGACCCAAAATATTATTTATTTCTTGCCTCCTATAATCAATGAAGGTTAGCCCGTGAGCTGTGTAATTATGCCAGGGTCGTCTGTTCTGGTATCATAACTTCTTTGGTTACGATGCCCGCATTACCCGGTGTAAGGATCCACACTATCTATCCATAAGTCTTTATATTCCTGTTTATAAGGGCGTTTCCACCTGCGGTGGCTCCAGAGCCAGTTTTCAGGTTGCTTTTGGATATTTTGCTCAAGAAATTCTGCATACATACGCGTAAGCTCTCCCTCGGCCAACTGCGAGGGGCGTTCTGATGCAATGTGCAGGTGTGCATGATAATACCCCCTTTTTATTTTGTTAACAGACGCAAAAAGAACGGGTATATCCAAACGGCGAGCCCCACGCTCGGGGCCGGGTATAAATCCTGTGGGTTGATTAAGAAAGTTCAGCCAAAATGCCTGATGTGGCTTGCCTGGGCTTTGATCTGCAACAAGTCCTAATAAATATTGTGTTTCGCTATACTTGCTTATAGCATCTTTCATGTCTGGTGCAGGTATAAACCGGCTGCCAAACCGTGTCCGTATCTTTAGTAGCAGTCTTTCAAAAATCTTACTGCTTAAGGGGCCATATACAACCAGCACCTGGAAACCTGTATTCATCTGTAATACATGATGCCCCCATTCCCAGTTAAAGGTATGCCCTAAATGAAGCTGGCATTTTTTTCCGCTTTTTTGCAAAGATTCCAGTATATGCCAGTTGGCCGTAACCCTGCGTTGCAAAAAGTGGGGGGAAGCGCTCAGTAGCTTAATTGTTTCTACAAACGAATCTATCATATTTCGGAAAAACCGTCTTTCAATAGTGAGTCGCTCTACCGGTGTTTTTTCAGGAAAGGCATGCTGCAGGTTAGCGGCCACTACTGTCCTGCGGTAACCTATCAGCCGGTATACGATTACAAACATGATATCCGAAAAGAAATACAGTACCCGGAGAGGTAGTAAAGACACAAGATAAAAAACAGCATATAGCAGGTAGTACATGAAGGGGTTTTAAGGTTGATAATAACACAGGGTGCCGGTAAGCCATTACTCATCCTGTGAAGGCTTTTGCCCCAGAGCTTTGATAAAGCGGAAATGAGAATTCACGGCAGACATAAATGTTGGCAAGCTATTATAGGGAAGCTCAAAAGAATTACACTCTTCCTGCACAATCCTGCTCAAAGCGGGGTAGTGAATATGACTGATGCGTGGAAAGAGATGGTGCTCAATCTGGTAATTCAATCCGCCGGCAAACCAGGAGATCAGTTTGCTTCCGGGAGAAAAATTGGAAGTGGTTTTAACCTGGTGCACTGCCCATTCACTTTCTATTTGTTTGTCATCATCCCCAATAAAGGAAAATTCTGTTTCTTCCACTACATGTGCCAACTGAAACACGACAGACAAGGTTAAACCCAGCCCGACATGCATGCAGATGAAGTAGAGAAGCGCCAGGGGCCAGCCAAGCAGGGCGACAGGAATAGCAATATAAAACAACACGTAAAGTATCTTGCTCGTCCAGAAAATAAAGTGGTCTGCCGCCGACATTTTACTAAGCGGGGTATCCACTATCTTTCTTCTGAAATATTTTTCAAAATCCTGGAACAGCACCCATATCATGGAGCTGAGTGCATATAATACCGGTGTATACAAATGCTGTATTTTATGAGCAGGCACCCAGCGTTGCGTACTGCACATACGTATAAAAGGGCTTTTGGCGATATCATCATCCATACCGTCAATATTAGTATGCTTTTGTTTCCATATGAAGCTGTTTCCCCCCAGCGCGTTCAGTGTAAGCCCCAGGGTTTTATTAACCCATTTGCGGGAGGAATAGCTGCCGTGGTTGGCATCGTGCATCACGTTAAAACCAATACAGGCCAGCACAAAGCCAAATAAGATGCTGGTGAATATGCCTGCAATAACAGGCATTTGAACAAACAGCAGCGTTATATATAAACATACCGCGGCGGCAATGAGAACTAACGATTTGATATACAAGTGAATATTGCCGGTTTTTCTTTTTTTGTTTTGAACAAAATAGCTATCTACTGATTTTTTGAGCGCGGAAAAAAATACCGCGTTCCTGTTATTGTAGGTGATTTTTTTCATGAAGGACTTATTCCTTGAGCGAAAATATTTTATTAACCAAATATAATAGAAAAATCATTAGTGCAATCCGCTCGTGAAACGTCTATTTCGCCCAATAATCCTGAAGACAACTTCTTGTTAAATATTGCATATTAGCAGTATACCAACTGGTTTCCGGCCGTTCCTGCCTTCGCCTGCCACGGGATGACCTGGTTTAATTCTTCTGTGAATAGCCGGGAATGCGCGCCACCGTAATTGTTTTTTTGATAAGCTTTTGTATCTCGACCAGTAATGGCTTTTCTTCCTGGCTGCAAATAGAGATGGCGGTGCCTGCTGAACCGGCTCTGCCCGTCCTGCCGATCCGGTGAACATAGGTTTCTGCGGTTTGGGGCAGATCATAATTGATCACATGACCGAGCTTGTCAACATCAATGCCGCGGTCCGCGATATCGGTTGCCACTAATACACGCGTTTGCCGGCACTTGAACCGCTCCAGCGCCGTTTGCCTTTGCGACTGTGATTTATTCCCGTGAATAGCATCTGCACTGATACCCTCCTTCTTTAAAAAGCGGCTTAGCTTATCGGCAACATGTTTCATTTGGGTGAATACAATGACCGTTTCGGATGCCTGGTTACCAAGCAGGTTGAGCAGCAGTGAAGGCTTTTGTTGCTTTTCAGAGAAATACACGTATTGCATGACCTGTTCAGCAGCCGTGGCAACAGGTGTAACTTCAATTTTAACCGGGTTACGCAGTAGGGTATGCGCCAGTTTCAGTATCTCCGGGGGCATGGTGGCAGAGAAGAAGAGCGTTTGCCGGTCAGCCGGTATATGTTGGATTATCTGCTTAATATCCCGTATAAATCCCATATCCAGCATACGGTCTGCTTCATCGAGTACCAGGTACTTTACCTGTTTTAAGGAGACCAGCCCCTGGTTCATCAGGTCTTTTAGTCTACCTGGGGTGGCGATCAGGATATCGACTCCTGCTTTCAGCTTATTGACCTGTGGCTGTTGGGAAACGCCACCAAACAGCACAGCGTGTCTGATGGTTGTATGAACGCTCAGTGCCTGCGTATTCTCCGCTATTTGCAAAGCCAGTTCCCTGGTGGGAGCTAATACGAGCGCTTTTATATAGCGGCGTTGCACGTCTTCATCCTCCAGCAGCATTTGCAATATAGGGACTAAAAATGCAGCCGTTTTACCGGTGCCTGTTTGTGCGCAACCCAGCACATCTCTTTTTTGAAGTGCAACCGGTATAGCCTGTTGCTGGATAGGTGTAGCTTTTGAATAACCCTGTTCTGTTAATGCTTTGGATACAGAAGGGTGTAAGGTGATATCTGTAAATGACATGAAACTGTTTTGTAGGTTGAATAGTAGTAACTGCTTACCAGCAGCTGGCAGGCGTGTTACTGCTTAATGATGCGTGAAAAAATTATTTGGGAGAGAATCCCGGGTATAATATAAAAACATGGCAGCAAATAATATTACTGCGCATGTTTTTTATTGATAAAAGGTTTATATACTAAAACTGTATTTAGTAAATTACCAACGGTTGTTCCGCGGACGGCTTTCTCTTTCTTTCGCTACACTCACAGACATAAGACGGCCCTCCAGCTCCTTGTTATGTAAGGACGTCATTGCTTTATTAGCCTGCTCAGTAGAGCTCATTTCCACAAATCCAAAGCCGCGGCTTCGTCCTGTGTCCCTGTCTTTGATCACTTTGGCAGATGTTACTTCTCCAAACGATCCAAAAAGTTGCTTAAGATCCTCTTCCTGCACATGAAAGCCCAGGTTTGATACATACATGTTCATACTAAAAAAATTTAAATGATTTAAAAAAGTGGCAGAAGGACTACAGCAAGAGTAAAGAGAAGGAGAAATTGTTACCAAACGAAGTGTAAGAATTAAAACCGATCAAGACTAAATGATGAAGAACTTATGTTCACGCGGTGAAGATAGGTAATTAATACCAGATTCCGGCATAAATTATAAAGAGGCAGAATGTTTAACAGGACCTTGTTATACCCTGGGCACCATGAATACCCTTTCTTATTCCCTGGATGCAGTAGCCCAGCCCCCCCGGCGATACTATTGCAACCGGGTGTATATCTTTTTCCGGTATGCATCTTTATGATATATTGGTCAGGCTTTAGAAAGTTGTGCAATATCCTTCACTTCCAGAATATGTCTTTGATAACCATGAACAGATACATAGATCATTGCTTTTCCTACTTCTTCCAGCGTCAGGAAATAAGTTTTGCTGAGCAACCGGAAAAAAGGATACAGTGCATTGATCACTTTATAAAATCCTTTTACATTTCTGGCGCCTTTTGTTGGCTTCATAAACGCGGGACGGAAGTTATATACCTCTAAAGGCAGTTTCATCAGGTCATTTTCAGTTTTACCTTTTACCCGTGCCCACATCTGTTTGCTTTTACCGGTACTGTCTGTCCCTGCGCCGGAAACATAACAGAACGTCGTTTGTGGATTGACCTCAGCTAAAGTCCGGGCAAAACCTATGGTGAGATGATAAGTAACTTTGGTGTATTGTTCTTCATTCATCCCTATAGAGCTAACTCCCAGGCAGAAGTAACAGGCATCATAGCCTTTTATTTTATCTGAAAGCGATGTGATATCGCTGAAATCGCGGTGTAATATTTCTTCAATTTTAGGATGGTCATAGCCACCTGGCTTTCGGTTGATCAGCAGTATTTTTTCTACATTCTTATTGGAAATACATTCCTGTAAAACACCCTCACCTACCATTCCTGTGGCCCCGGTAATAATGACCCTTAATTTTTCTTCCATAAACCCATGATATATTTTTTGTTCAGTAAGTTAAAAAAATAAAAACAATTATCGTACAACAGGATTACAATCCTTTTAAACAGGCGGCAACATATTGTAACCCGGTATTGTCACCGCAAACACCCTCCTGTAGAACACACTACCAGTCGGTGTCCCCACCGGCCGGAAACTTATCCAAAGCGAATATCTGAACTTTTTCACCGAAGGTAAATACGCCCCTGTATGTCAAAAATGAAAATAGCTATATTTATAAATTAATTTCATTTCCTTGTATGAAGTATTGTCAATACCCCGTAGACCCTGTCCTGCAAAGCTGGATACGGTATTTCTGGAGCTACGACGCTGATGCTTCAGCAGTTACAACGCTGTATATCCGTTCGTTTGCAGACTGTTATCCCCGTCTTATTTTCCAGGACATTTCTTCATTCTCGCCGATAAAAAATGCAGCCGGGGATACAAAAACAGCAACAGCCGATGCAAACGGAGTGGTTAATATAACCATGTCATTTTATACATTCTAAAGTGAAAAACCACCTTGTCTTATGAAATTAAATTCCTCTCCGTCATGCAGTGTAAAACAAGTTTTATCACGGTAAAATGGGAGAGAATAATTATATGTAAATATCTACATTTTTCACTGAAACGGATGTTTAGTGCTCCAATTCGCTTATCAGCTCAAAATAATTTTAGCTGTTTTTCTGGTCCCGGATCCCTTTCCGAAGGAATTTCAAAATTAGAGATCCCTACTCCTAAAAGACGTACTTTTTTATCTTCCACGGGTGCTTTATCTAAAATGATCTTTACTGTTTGGATGACAGCTTCCTTTGTATTTATTAATTCCGGCAGCGAAAAGCTCCGCGTCATAATAGTGAAGTCATGAAACTTAAATTTTACGGTAACGGTTTTGCCCTTCAGGTTATGGCGCTGTAATCTTACAGCAAGCCGTTCTGAAAGAATTTCCAGCTCAGGCAGCATCACTTCCTTCGAGGTCAGATCTTCCTGGTAGGTATCTTCCACACTCACCGATTTTGTTTCGCGGTGCGGCTGCACTTCCCGTTCATCTATCCCCCTGACGATCTGGTAATAGAACTTACCGGGTTTACCGAAGTGATGTATCATTTCCTGCTCTGACAGCTTCTTCAGATCGGCACCGGTATGCAGACCCATGGCTTTCATTTTAGCGGCGGTCACCTTGCCTACGCCGAAAAATTTCTCAACCGGTAATTCTTCCATAAAAGTCTCAATTTTTGAAGGACCTATAAAGGTCAATCCGTCCGGCTTTTGCATATCCGAAGCGATCTTGGCAACAAATTTATTAACGGAAATGCCGGCAGATGCCGTAAGCTGCAATTCATTCCTGATAGCTTCTTTGATCAGCCTGGCTATTTCTATAGCTGAGCCGATATTTTGCTTGTCAGTCGTCACATCCAGGTAAGCC
>CAKSVK010000082.1 GCA_934502905.1 uncultured Chitinophagaceae bacterium | reverse complement strand
GTCTGTTGATAAAAAGCTGGGCAATGAACGTTTTGTTCAAAATGCAAAGCCGGCCGTAGTAGAGTTGGAAAAAAAGAAAAGAGCGGATGCGGAAGCCAAGATAAAAGCGATAGAAGAAGCGCTGGCGCAGCTGTAGACAAATGTGAAATATAAAAAAGCACGCCCCGGCGCTTATCTAATAGATGAACCGGAGGGTCTGTTACCTGGATGTATTCTGTATATTCTGTAGATCCGTCTCTCTTCTGAATGCCTGCCAGCCCGGCCTGAAGATCATTCAGGTGGGGGTAAGGACAACCATACAGTCAATAAACCAGCAGTTCCGTCCGATTGATTCATTCATGTTTCTGATTTTTTTATATATTGTACCAAAATTTGAAAAAACATTTTAAATATGACCATTCGATTGCGTTATTTATTGAGTGCGACATTCAGCCTGGCCATTGCCGGTGTATGTGCGCAAACGGCACCCAGAACAGGAGATCCCAAACTGACTGAATACTGGGATCCTGCGGTAAGGATCGTTACTCCCGGCAAAACCAACGCCGAGGCACCATCTGATGCCATTGTATTGTTTGATGGTAAAGATGCTTCCAAATGGAAGTCACAGAAAGACGGAGGACCCATAAAATGGCAGGTAGCTGATGGCGCTATGACCGTGGTAAAAGGGACCGGTCTCATTGAAACCAAAGATAAGTTTGGCGACTGCCAGTTGCATATTGAATGGCGCACTCCTTCAGAAGTGAAAGGAGAAAGCCAGGGCAGGGGAAACAGCGGTATTTTCTTAATGGGCAAATACGAGCTGCAGGTACTGGATAATTATAATAACCGCACGTACGCCAACGGGCAGGCGGCCAGCATTTATAAGCAAACACCGCCACTGGTGAACGCGTCCCGCGGTCCCGGCGAATGGCAAACCTATGATGTTATTTTTACAGCGCCTGTGTTTGCGGAAGACGGAAGCGTAAAAGCGCCGGCAAGGATCACAGTTTTTCACAATGGTGTTTTGGTGCAAAACAATACTACCATCTGGGGTGCCACCCAGTATATTGGTACACCCAATTACGAAAAGCACGGTCCTCAAGAGCCTATTCTCCTGCAGGATCATGGCGATGCCGTTTCTTTCAGAAATATCTGGATCAGACCTTTATAATAAGGATCAGGCAGAGCAACAAAAAAGCAGCATCCGAAAGGTGCTGCTTTTTCTATTTTGATCAACATATAGTTAGAAATGCCATCTCACAAAAGCCTCCATTGCGGCGTATTTTGTGAGCCCGAGCTGGGCATATAAATTAGCGGTATTTGCATTCCTGTCTTCTGCCCTTTGCCAGAACTCCCTGGAGTCGGTACCCTGGAACGGCACGGAGTCTTTCTGAGACTGGTGGATGAAGATGCCAAAACGTTTTTTCAGCATCTGTTCCGGGCTCATGGGTATGGCCATTTCAATTTCTGTAATATCCCATTCCTGCCATGCTCCTTTGTAGAGCCACACCCAGCAGTCTTTCACCCAATCATCTCCTTCCGCTTTTATACGGCGCAGGGATTCAAACACGATCTCCAGGCAAACCTTATGTGTACCATGGGGATCGGCCAGGTCGCCGGCACAATACACCTGCTGCGGCTTGATCTTCCGCAGCAGTTCCATGGTAACCTTAACGTCTTCTTCACCCATGGGCTTTTTTTCTATGGTACCCGTTTCGTAGAAGGGCAGGTTCTGGAAATGCGCCCTTTTATCACCTATGCCTACATAACGGCAGGTTGCTTTTGCTTCACACCTGCGGATCAGTCCTTTAATGTTCCTGATCTCCTGCGTATCAGACTGTCTTGATGTTTTTTGGTTGAAATATTCCCGCGCTTCCCTGGATATCTTTTCTGCTACAGACGCATCCTTGTCAAACATCTCGTCAAATCCTACGGCAAAGTCCAGGAATCTTGTTACAAATTCGTCTGTCACGGCAATATTACCGGAAGTCTGGTAAGCCACATGCACTTCGTGCCCCTGGTCATGCAGGCGCTGAAAGGTGCCGCCCATGGATATAATATCATCATCGGGATGCGGAGAAAATATGATCACCCTTTTGGGGAAAGGTTCAGAACGTTCGGGGTGGGTAGGCAGGTTCGCACCTGGCTTGCCGCCCGGCCAGCCCGTGATGCTGTCACGCAGCATGTAATATACCTGTAAGTTGATGCCATATGCATCTCCTTTTTCCACCAGCAGATCTCCCAGACCGTTATCAGTATAGTCGCTGTTGGTGAGGCTGAGGACGGGTTTTTTCAGCTTAAGGGCCGTGTTGATAACCGCCCTGCGTATCATTTTGGGGGTCCACTCACAATCGCCGGTCAGCCAGGGTGATTTGAAGCGGGTTAGTTCCGCAGCCGCAAACTCATCCAGTACAAATTCGCACTGGTCGTGGTTTTGCAGCAATGAAGCCGGTATGGCTTCTGTAATATTATCTTCAGCAGAAAGTTTTATTACCGGCGCTTTTGATTGTCCCCATGCCAGCAGGATGATCCTCCTTGCTTTCATGATGGTGGCGATACCCGCGGTAACAGCCAGCCTGGGAACCTGCGAAATATTGGCAAATTCATAGGAGTTAGCCAGCCGGGTAGAGTTTTCGAGGGTTACCAGCCGTGTCTTTGAGTATACACTGGAACCCGGTTCGTTGAACCCGATATGGCCATTTACGCCGATGCCCAGCACCTGCAGGTCAATACCGCCTGCATCTTCAATCAGCCGCTCATATTCCGCAGAATGTTTTTTTACTTCATCCTTTGGCCATTCACCGCTTGGAATATGGCAGTTCGCAGGATCTATATCAATTTTGTCGAAAAGATTCGCCCGCATAAACCGGTAATAGCTTTGTAATGCGTTTTTTTCGATCGGGTAATATTCATCCAGGTTGAAAGCCACCACATTCTTAAAGCTCAGGCCCTCTTCCTGGTGCATTCTGATCAGTTCGGCATACAATCGTTTAGGGGTGGAGCCTGTTGCCAGTCCCAGCACGGCTTTTTCTCCTTTGGCTTGCTTTTCTCTTATCAGCGCTGCAATTTCTCTGGCAGCATATTCGGAACCTGATTTGAAGTCCGGGAAGATCTTACATGGAATTTTTTCGAAGGAATCTACCATACTCATAATGCAATTAAGTTAATAGTTTAAGGGGCACGCTAAGATAATTTCTTTTTTGATTAAAAGCGGATATCGGTGAATTTATACAAAAAATCACATCAAACGATTGCGTTTTTATGTAAAAAACCTGTTACGTTGCCGGCAGTTTTTTTTCTTCACCCTGAAAATCTAAGTTATATTTGTGGGATGTTATTTTCAGTAGTGTATTCTATCAGCTCCATCGCCCGATGTTCTCAGGTATAGGCTCATTTATTTTTCATTGACTATTTTTGACGAAAAGCTGGCCCGGCAATGAAATGCCGTTAAGTTCAGTGGTTGGTTCTATATTTGTTTCACAGGGATAAAAACAAAAATCATTTATGTCGGGAATCCTGGATTTAGTGGGTAATACTCCCATGGTAAAATTGAAGAAGATCTATAACAATGATAACGTCAGCATATATTGTAAACTGGAGGGCAACAACCCTGGCGGCAGTGTAAAAGACCGTGCCGCCTATGGTATGATCAAAGGTGCCCTGGACCGGGGCGAACTGCAGGAAGGAATGAAGCTGGTGGAAGCAACGAGTGGCAATACAGGCATAGCGCTTGCCATGATCGCCAGTCTTTTCGGTGTGGATATCGAACTGGTAATGCCCGAAGACGCTACCCGTGAAAGGGTGCTGACCATGCGGGCATTTGGCGCCAAGGTAACGCTCACACCCAGGAAGAAAGCGATGGAGGGAGCGATAGATTATGCTACCGAACTGGTGCGGCAGGGTGGATACCGCATGCTGAACCAGTTTGCCAACCCCGATAACCCGGGTATTCATTACCAAACCACTGGTCCCGAGATCTGGAGGGATACACAAGGAACCATCACACATTTTGTTTCTTCGATGGGTACCACCGGCACTATTATGGGCGTATCGGATTTCCTGAAAGAACAAAATAAAGATATTGTAATTGCCGGATGTCAACCAACAGAGAACTCCCAGATACCCGGTATCAGGAAATGGCCGGAACAATACCTGCCTAAGATATTTGACCGTAATAAGATAGACAGGATACTGGAGGTAAGCGAGAAAGATGCCCGGGTGATGACAAAGCGGTTAGCACGGGAAGAAGGCATATTCTGCGGAATGAGCAGCGGTGGTGCGGTGCACGCGGCTATTGGACTGGCAAACACGCTTGAAAAGGGTGTAATTGTTGCCATCATCTGCGACCGGGGCGACAGGTACCTGTCTTCTGATCTGTTTGATTAAATAAATTGTAAAGTTATGCTGGTCACGAACAATCTCGGGCGCCTGCGGCTTGTAATACAGAATATTCACGACCGGTTTCGCAGCGGGTTGCGGCCAATACCCCCCAACTGCGATACGAGGAAATGGATCAACAGTCTGTTCGCTTTTTTATTTCCCGTCAACTCCGACAAAGAATTTCAAGAGGCAGAAATAGAGAAGCTGCAGGAGGAGCTCAAGAACCTGCTTACACCTATATTTGGTGACCCGGACAGGGTATCCGGTGTGGTGTATACCCTGTTTGAAAAGCTGCCGGGTATATTTGAGGAACTTCATCGCGATGCTGTCAGGATCCTCCATTTTGATCCGGCGGCGCATTCCATAGAAGAGATACTGGCTGCTTACCCGGGCTTTTTTGCAGTGACGGTGCACCGCTTTTCTCATGAATTGTATAAACAGGGGGTTCCCATTTTGCCAAGGCTGTTATCCGAATATGCGCATAGTGTTACAGGCATTGATATCAACCCGGGCGCTACTATCGGGCAGGGCTTTTTCATTGATCACGGAACCGGCATTGTAATTGGTGAAACCTGTATTATTGGCAACAACGTAAAAATTTACCAGGGTGTTACACTTGGAGCGCTCAGCGTGTCCAAAGAGCTGGCCGACGTGAAACGGCATCCTACTATTGAAGACAATGTTATCATATATTCAGGTACTACCATTCTCGGGGGAAATACGGTCATCGGGCATGACTCCATAATAGGAGGGAACGTCTGGCTGACAGAGAGTGTGTCGCCTTATTCGCTGGTTTATCATAAAAGTGAAGTGAAAGTAAGGAGTAATATCGGCAGGGAAGGTATTGATTTTGTAATATAAGCAGATGCTGAAGTACACGAGAAGAAACAAAAGCCCGGTTAAAAATCATCATTTCACGGCAGAAAGATAGGTCCAGGCGATAAACAATGCCTGCAACGGTATCCTGAACCACAGGTATGATAGTCCCTTGCCATTAAATGAACCTGATTGGTAATCAAGATGGCGCATGGCAGCATAGATATTGGCGGGCAGTACCAGGATAAAAAATATGATCAGCATCCAGCCGGTGAGCGCTTTCATGCCGTTTATCAACAGCCCGATGGCCGCTGCGGCTTCTATAACACCGGTCAGGTACACCCATCCCGTTCTGAAGGGAATAACTTCGGGCAACATGAGCGCCATTCCCCGGGTATAAAGAAAATGGCCCATTGCCGTAAAGCACAACATGGCTGACATGGCAATTCTACCGCACAGAGCGATAGTGGCATCCGGTAGAAATGCTTTTGTAAGTAAAAGCGATACGCCGAAAGCAACCAGTAAAACAATCAGCGGTTTCATGATCGTTCATTTTAATGGTTCCCTGCAGGTTCGGGTCAAAAAAACAGATTATAAAATCCGGACTACCCGGTTATTTATGGCAGGAAAGCGTGTGAATATGCGTGCATCGTGTCCCGGCAGGATATAATCAGGTTTTGAAGCCAGGGTTTTCATACGCTGCATATTCCTGACGTACCCTTTGGCGTCCATAGTGGCAAAAGCGGGAGGTGGCTGCATTGTCTGCAGGTTGTCATAGATCCATACATCATCGCCCGTGATCACCACCCTGTTATTGCCGGACTGTACCGCCACATGCTGCGAATCGAATGTATGCCTGGAGCCATGGTACACCGTGATCCCCTTTATGATTTCGAGGTTATCTCCTTCCACCAGTTTCAGTTTTCCTGCCATATTCAGTTGCAACAGGTACTCCATATCCCTGGGCGCTATTCCACCGGGCTTATTCCCTTCCTGCCACGCATCGGTTACATAATGGGTATAATCTTTCTTCTGCATCCATACGGTTGCACGGGGAAACAATGGCAGCCCGTCGATATGATCCCAATGGGGATGTGAAACAATGATATCCGTTATTTCCTCGGCGGTAATTCCAAGGCTAAGCAATACAGAATCGGGGCGTTTATAATCTGTCAAACCAAAATCAACTGCGTTGGGCAGATCCATGCGACAGCCGGCATCCACCAGTATCTTTTTTCCATCAGGGCATTTGATCAGCCAGAAATGGAAGCTGATGGAAACGCTGTCCTTATCGGGTGTATCTTTTACCCAGTTGGAAATGGGAGAGGGATCTTTCAGGACTGCATATTTCAGCACATACACTTCGTTGTGCTGGGCTGCAACAGTGAATGAATAAAAAAACGTCACCCAAAAAAACAGGTATTTCATATATTTCCTATTAACGTGCAATATAGCAATTTGTTCATCTTGCCGTGGTATCTGTACTGCAGGCTGTTTCTGCCTGAAAGTATCTCCACAATATCCGTATATTTTTTGTTTTTTTTGGCGTGCTGCAATGCGGGGAGGGGCATATTACCTTCGGTGAGAACTACCCTCACAACAACAGCATCAGGAATAAGCGATGCTGCAATAAAAGTTCAGATCTTCGCGACCGGGCGGCGACACCTGCCGGCAGCATCCGCTGCCGGTCATCCCGGCACACGTATCATTAAAAAAGTGATTACACTGCTAAATAGTCTTTCCTTCGTGAAACAGAAGTAATATACATTAAAACAAAATACCCCGGCTTGCCGGGGTAAAATATTGCGGGTACCGAAACCCAATTATTTCGCAAGAATAAAACGGATACCTACGTTCCATTGCTGGAGGCTACCCAGGTTGACATCAGCGGAAAAGCTATTTGATTTGATATCAGCGCCTTTATTTTTTGAAGAATTATAGCCGACGGAAAACAGGTTTGCCAGGGAAGTTTCCAGGTGTAGCTTGCTGTTTACTGCATAAGAAATACCCGGTGTTAATCCCAGTCCGATTGCAAAGCCGTTATTGGTGGTTGTACTCCCGCTTTTAACATGGGTGATATCGGCGCCCAGGCGTCCCTGCCCGAACAGGTAAAAGCCGCTTTTTCCTAAATTTTTATATTGCCTTACGAAAGCGCCGATACCAAAGCCGTTATTGGTCGTTTTACCGGCACCGTTATTTTCCTGCGTATTGGACCTGTAGTCCAGGTCGCCGCCGACAAACAGGTTTTCTTTGATGGCAACCCCTACGGCCGGGGAAATGTAAAAACTGTTCTCTTTCCTGACAGTGGTGCCGAATGCTTCATTTTTAGATGTATTGAAGCCAACATTTCCGCCCAGCATAACAGATCCTTTTGCAATCTGTGCGCTTGCACTGTTAATAGCCAACATGGAGGCTGCTCCCATAAAAACCAAACAAAACTTTCTTTTCATAAAATATTTAATTTAAATATTACGGCAATAAGCCGCGTGTGCAGAAACGGAACCTGAAAAAAAATATTGTAAACTGCTGTTTCGATTAAGAAAATTTTACAACGCAGAGGACTTATTTTTTACCCTTACCGGCACTGTGTTGTGAATAAATTCACAGCATTAGATGTTTTTTCTTCTGTCGTACGGTATTAATCCTTATCCGGGAATGGCTGTATATTCCCCGGAACAACCGGTATGCCCTTGCCGTCTTTCAGGATGGCAAAATGGGAGCAGGTAAGATCTATTCCGGCTTCATTATACATGATCTGGACATTCTTGTGCAATTCTGAATAAATGGTATCCATCTCATTAGGCTCCTTTGTATAAGCATTTAGCTGATAGGTAGCATAGAACTCTCCCAGCTCAAGCTGGAATACAAATGGAACAGGGATATGTTCTACTGACCGGGTTTTGAGCGCCGCTTTGATCAACAGCTCTTCATTTTTTTCCATGGTACATGGTACCCCATCGTCACTTTTGTATTTAATATCAACCCCAGCATATCGGCGTTGGAAGAATAGTTGACGGCGTTTGCAGCCAGCACATTTGAGTTGGGTATGGTCACCTCTTCATTTTTAATGGTTCGTATTTTTGTGACCAACAGGGTTTTCTCCGTAACATCTCCTGTAACATCACCGATCTTCACACGATCACCAATTTTAAAAGGACGCATATAAGTGATGATTAATCCTGCTATCATGTTGCTGATAGAAGAAGAAGAGCCCAGGGAAATAAGCACGCCCAGGAATACTGAAACGCCCTGGAAAGCCGGTGATCCGGAGCCGGGCAGATAAGGGAAGACGATGATCAGCATAAAAATATACAGCAAAAAGCGGATGATGCCATAGGTGGGCTTTGCAAAATCCCGGTGGAAGCCGGGCACTTCCAGGTTACCCTTCTCTATCTGACCTGCAAAATAACCGACGATCTTTATCAGATACCTTGTAAAAATAAAGACAACCAATATGGTGATCAGGTCGGGAAGAAAGGCTACAAAGGACTGAAAGATCTTTTTAGCCGGCGAAATGATCCAGCTGAGCAAGGTCTCTGTATAAGGCTTGGTTTGGGGAAATACATTGAAGATGACAGGCAGGGAAAGATAGAGCACTACTGCAATGGCTACAACCCTTAATATATTATGGAACTTTATGACCAGCGATGCCTGCTGGGCGGGGTTGAATATCTTGAATGACCTGATAGAAATTCCTTTGAAGATAGTCCTTCGATGCTTAAATAAATAATGCTCCTGCCATTTGAAAAAAATATTAATGACATAAATAAGAAGGAACAACCCGGCAATCACCAGCGTTACCCAGCCTATCCGGATCAATTGGTTTTTAAAGCTGTTTTCCTTTTTTTCGGTGGCAATGGCAGATATGATCGTGTCAAAGTAACCTGTTACCAGCTCGTTTCTGCTGATGCCATACCAGAGCGCGTCCAGGTCTGTAAAAGAAGCAACGATAAAATTGTTTTTGTAGACGATATTGGTGATGCTTTCCATAGCAACGAGCTTCAGGGAATCCTTGCTGAAAAAATCATCACCGTATAGCTGTTGTATCCTTTCCGTGGTAACACGGGCTCTTTCGGCAGCAGAAAATGACCCGATACCTGTATGGATATAAAATAATGTATCCAGAAAAGGCTGCACAGGAAAACTTTCACCGATCGCTTTTAGCTGCTCAATTCTTTCCTGCTGTTCCTTTTGCCGGGCAATTTCTTTCTCTTCCAGTAATCTCAATTTCTCTTCCAGGTCGCTTTTATCTCCCTTGAGGCTGGTTTCCTTCAGCTTTTTTTCCAGCTGCGTTTTTACGAGAGAGTCAATGATGCGTTGGTTCTGTTCCTGGAGGATCAGCTTTTCCGTCAGTGTGATGCTGTCCTGTTTGCCGGCCCCATCCTGGGCGACAGACAAAAAAGCAAGGAGGGAGAAAAATAAAATTATGCCTGTTCTTTTCATTTGCGTTTTTTGAGCAAGATCTGTTCTTCTGCAGGATACAGTTATAATGATATTATGCCTGCAATGTTACAAAACTCATTCAAAAACACAATAGAAATAATGGATCATCTGCCTGTATGGTGCTTTCATGTCATCATCCCTGAAACAGTTTTTTTCTTACGTCACAGGTCAGTTGCCCAGCTTGCGCAGCGCCAGGTATGCCATTAATCCTGTACTGACCAGCAGGGCGGTTTCGTCTACATTAAAGGTGGCGGTATGCAGGGAAGAAGTAAGTTGTTTATCTTCGTTGCGCACACCTACCATATAAAAGCAGGTATCTGCCAGTTGCGAATAGTATGCAAAATCTTCAGAGGCCATCCATGGGTCCAGTTCAAGCACATTTTCTGCACCAAGGTATTCTGTGGCAAAACAGGATAGTTGCTCTGTCAGCGCTTCGTTATTGAATAAAAGCGGGTATCCCCTGTTGATAGTGAACTCGCAGGATCCGCCCATCCCGGTTGCAACAGCCTCCGCTATTTTTTTCATTTCCCTATGCGCTTTCTCCCTCCAGTTCTCATCAAACGTTCTGAAAGTTCCTTCAATATATACTTCATCGGGGATAACGTTTATTGCCCCTTCGGCAATAAACTTACCGAAGGACAGCACCGTAGGCATAAAAGGATCTGCCATACGGCTGACCAACTGTTGCAGGGATACGAGTATATGGGAAGCGATCAGTACGGGATCAATGTTATCCTGCGGCTGGGCGCCATGACCTCCGCGGCCTTTTACTTTTAGTTTCAACTCATCCATAGACGCCATGAATTTTCCTTTGCGAAAACCAACTTTTCCGCAGGGAATTTTAGGCATTACGTGCTGACCCATTACTACAGCAGGTGCCGGGTTTTTTAATACACCGTCCCGGATCATCAGCGTGGCGCCACCGGGTAAACATTCCTCCCCGGGTTGAAATATCAGCTTGATGGTGCCTGCAAATTCTTTTTCCATTGATTTCAATATGCCCGCTACCCCAAGCAGTGAAGCTGTATGCACATCATGCCCGCAGGCGTGCATCACCCCTGCATTGCGGGAAATATAGTCAACGGTATTTTGTTCCTTTATAGGCAACGCGTCCATATCAGCCCGCAATGCCACCACTTTTTCAGATGGGTGTGCTCCTTTAATAAGAGCAACAACCCCTGTATCTGCCATTTCCTGCCATTCAATTCCAAAGCCGCTTAAAACAGACTTCACAAATGCTGAAGTATTGTATTCCCTGAATGACAGTTCCGGATCTGCATGGAGCTGCCTTCTCCAGCCGATAATTGTGTACAGCCTCTCCGCTGTATATCGTTTTATTGCTTCTTTCAGCATGGTTTGTTTTCTTTTTCCAGAAATGATCTGACAAGTTATATTACCAGCAAAGATGCAGATACACCTGGTATATCCGGTCAGTTTCTTCACACTGCCTCGGTGATAATATTTCATCACGGTAGAGATACCATATTCCTTCCGTCAATCCCTGCCTTTGTAATGCTTCCGAAAAGCGTGATGCAGTCAGGATATTTTTACCTCCGGCCGCCGGTACTAAAATTATCACTTTTTATTTTTATCATACCTGCTATAAGGGTTTCTGAAAACTCCGGCCGGAAGTCGTAAAGCTGTTGAACATCTTTCATCGTTTATTATTGGTAAGCTGCAGGTACGAATTTATTAAAAAGACGGGAAACGATATTGCTGACATAACACCGGCAATCAAAATTCTGCAACGCGCCTTAACTGCTTTCCATTCCTGCGAACACGTTGCGGAAGTCTCCCTTGGCCAGGTCACTTTTGTGGATCACGAAGAACAGGTCTCCGGCATCGCCCCATAAAAAATCACCGGCAGAGGGTACTTTCAGTAAAACGGTCCAGTCTTCCGGGTTGCCCTTTAAAGCCGATGCGGCCTGCATTTCGGGATTCTCGTGTTGTGTGAACACATACCCGTTGACGAGGTATACCGCTCTTGTATCCCCGTTCACCGGAGTTTCAAAAGTTTCATACAGCTGATCGTACAGCTCATCCTGACCCGATAACGCTTTCGCATCTCCCTGTAACAAATAGGAGTTGGTGTGTATGGAATAAAAACACGGAGCGCTGCTTACCTTCCCGGCTGTTGCCTTGAAAGCGGTATAGCCGCCATCGATCATCTCATAATATTGATCTTCCCTGAATGAAAACCTTTTTCCTGATCGCAGGGTATCGTTATCTGCTACGTAGATGACCTTGCAGGGATTTTGATCCTGCTGACCATACAAGGAATGTAATGTTTCCAGGAAAAAGAATAAGGTGCCTGTCCTTGGCAGGTAATCCTGTAACCCGGCAATGGCTTCACAATTTATCTGTCCGATAAACTCATACAAATAAGTTTGCTTGTTATAACCGTCGCGGAACTCAGGATAGGCAATCGTTTCCGGCAGGTCGGGCATACCACCGAAACGATGGTTACCGACTGTGTTGTAGTCCTCTTCTCCATCGTGCTGCAAAGCGATCGCTTTTTTCACCAGCGACCGCAGGGCTTTTTTATGTTCCGACAACCCGTTTTTCTTAATGATATTATCAACTTCCTTTATCAGCTCTTTATCTGATGCAGCAAAAAAAACATTGTCCTTCCACTTTACCACACCGCTTTCGCCGGCTCCCTTATAGCTGTAATCCATCAACCTTTTCTTATCCTTCAATGCCAGCGATACCTCCTTTACCTTACGGATGGCTTCCGGTAAAAATTCCAGGGGATTTTTATCCAGGTTAATATGCCTGATGGAAGGCAAATTGCAAAGAGCTTCGGGTATGGTCTTTAACCGGTTCCCGGAGATATCTATTGACTCCAGCTTATTCAAACCCATATTTTCCGGAAGATGGGTTAGTTTTCCGTTGCTGAGTCCGAGGTATTTCAGCTTCGGCAATTTCCAGAAGCCTTCCGGTATGGTTGTCAATTCCGAAATGTTGAGGTAAAACCGCTCCAGGTTATGAAGCCCGCCTATGCTTTCCGGTAAGGCAGCAACAGCACTTTTATTGATGCTGACAGATTCCAGCAGCTGTAAAGCGCCTATGCCTTCGGGTAGTTGCTTAAGCGGTAGCTGATCCGTATTCCAGCCGGCAATGATCGTCAGGTCTTTCAGGTTGGTAAACTGCAGCAGCTCTTCAGGCAGCTCTGTGAAAACGGGATCATTCAACTGGAGATGGCTTACCATTGCCGGGGGCGCCTGCAATGCCTCTTCCATGCTGGTGAACTTATAATTACTCCATTCCAGGCCGGGAACTGTGGTAAACCGCTTGTATATTTTTACCGGGAATACCTGCTTGTCGTCATAAGATTTTTTCAGGACCCCCAGGAAAGCTACCCAATCATTCTCAAAATATATATAGCCGTTAAACTCCAGCCCGTACTCAAACCCCTCTATCCGGCAGTAGCTGTGCAGCAGCATGTATTTTCCGTTCTCAATCTCAAAATGCCCTTTGGGTTTGCCGTGATGATAAACACCCAATGCCGGAAATTCAATATGGAATTTACCGATGGTCTCGGCTTCATCAGCAAAATCATAGGTATACAGCAGCTCCAGCTGCCGGCCTTTTTCCATTTCATCCGTTGAAAAAGAAATATGCACCAGCAGTTCCCTTGAAAAGGCAGGTATGCTTAATGAGCTTTCTTCTTCATTTACATTGAACACAATACCACCGATCTCAACAATGTCTTTTCCGTCACCGGGAATGCGGAAAACAGGTGTTTGCTTTTCCATAATTTAATGTAAGTTAACAACGCTGATATAATAAATATTAGTTTGCAATTAAAGCAGCAAAATGTATTTTTCCAAATCAAATGTTTACCTATGTCAATGCATGAAGTAGAAGATATACTGGAAGAAACCACCTATCTTATTGATAAAGCCAATCTGTCATCAGAACAAAAAAGAGAATATCTCTACAACCTGTACCAACTGGAATATTTTTACGATACAAGTTACACCCGCTTCAGGGTAATGGATATACTACTAAAGTATGATTATGTATATAAGCTGCCGTTGACCACGCACCCGGATCATAAAAGCGACCCATCTTTTGTTACCCTCCAGGTAGCGGATGAAGCGCATGGATGGATAAGGTCGCGGGACGAAAGTTATTCCGTGTATGCCCAAAAAGAAGGGGATGCCGTACTCCTGTATGGTGATAGTGGCTCGGCGATCTGGCAGCAATGGGTGAAGAACGGCGTACTGCAGGGGAAAGATGCGATTGCGCCCGGCAAACTCACCGTCGCTGAAACCGTTCTTACTTTTATGCAGCTGGCAGCAGCACAAAACGATGCAATGATCATGGAGCAATGGTATGCGCTGTTTGTAAACAGTGTGCTTGATTACACCTTCGGCGAAAAGGAAGGTATTCCGAAAAAATTCCCCGATCTCACCGGCGATCCGGCAATTGTTGCGATCCGGAAGATGGCGCAGGAAAACGGGCTCGGCAAAAAACGAAAGAAAGCAGACGATGAAAGTTATGTTATATTACCCGGCTTGAAGCATGAAAAGGATCTTGCTAAAACTGCCGATGAGGAATACCGGGTTTTATTTTTGCTGGATCTGAAAAAACAGTTATCCTCTTTGCTGACGGCATATGCAAATTTGCTGACGGCATATGCAAAGGCCAGTAAGCCTGTTGAAAACCCCGATGGGAAAATTGCCAATGTAAAGAAGGCGGTGGATGCAGTATTACCCGCATCCCGGTGGTATTTTGCAGGAGAAAAGATGGTGAGCGACCGGGTCCAGTGGTTATGGTACATGGATAAGGAGGACAGGCACGGTATGCACAGGTTATTTGTGCAGGTAGAATACAATGCCGATTTGAAAATGATCTATGCTGTATTGGCTTTCAGTCATGCGCTTATACGTACCTGGCAGCAGCGGCAACCAGATAGTAAAATAGGACATACTCATTTTAATTACGTGTTGGGCGGTTTATTGCCGGAAGAAGAAACCCAAAAAAACAAGCTTATCAATGGATTTGGCGGCTGGAAATATGATATAAAGAAAACGGAAAAAGTACTGCAAAAAAGCTTGGATGATTTCACTGAAAACCTGTTGAAGGGAATTGATCCGTATTTTGATTTCATTACAAACGAATTCCCTGAAGTCTGGTTTACCCGCGATGCTGCGGAAATGATAGAAACGTTCGAAGTGTTTGAAATCCCTAAGCATGTGTTGCTGGACTCCCGGTATTATATACCCCTGTTGTTTTATTTTTACTATACTGACAAAGGGGATACCGGAAAAGCCGGGAAGTATATGAAACAGGCACAGGAACTGGGTGAGAGCTGCAAAAAGATGCAACGGGATGATTACCTGCAGCCTTTTTTTGACGCGTATAATGCGGGCCGGCAACCACCGTTACCCTTGCTATTTCATTCCTACCTTATCAGCGAGGTATTGAACGGGAATAAATGATTCCATTAATATTAAATATGGCATATTGTTTCCCTTTGTGGGAAAGGTAAATTTTCCTGCAGACACTGCAGATTTGTACGCGGGTTCCGCAGAGCTAATATTTAAACGGAACCTTTTGAAATTACGGCAAATGCTCTGTGCCGCTTCCATAAATCCGCGTCATCCCCGGGAATATTAGCGTAAATCAGCGGGAATCGTGTGTAAGGTTAAAATTGGAACTTTTGTTGCGGCATTTGTTTATTTCTGATTTTGCTGCAATGAGAATAGTATGCATCGGAGGTAAATGCACCAAAATAGGCGGCTAATTGATAACTTGCATTACTTTTGAAAAGCGGAACAAACTACTATTACATGAACCAGTTTATAGACCAGAGGGTTAGAAAATACAGGGCACAATTGGACGAATTGGCAAAGGATGTACATAACCTCACGGTAATGATAGATCATGGTGAACTGGCAGAAACGGTCAGCGTGCTACGCAACCGGATAAATGAACCCTATATGTTTGTGATCGTTGGCGAAGTGAAGGCCGGCAAATCAAGCTTTATCAATGCGCTGCTGGATACGGGAAAAGAAATTGCCAAAGCTGCGCCACAGCCGATGACGGATACCATACAGCAAATTGTCTGGGGAAAGCAGGAAGAGGTCATCGTGCTCAACCCGTTTCTAAAAAGGGTTACACAGCCGGTTGAAATATTGAAGGAGATAGCCATAGTGGATACACCGGGCACCAATACCATTGTTGAA
>CAKSVK010000081.1 GCA_934502905.1 uncultured Chitinophagaceae bacterium | reverse complement strand
ATAGTGCCTATAAGTTATGCCTACGACGGAGAGTATATATATGGCAGAACAAAGGAAGGTATGAAGGTGGATTTTTTGAGAAGTAATCCGAATGTATGTATTGAGGTGGAACATATTACTTCTATGGCAGAATGGAGAACCGTTATAGCCTGGGGAGAGTTTGAGGAACTGACCGACGCTGCACCCAGGGCCGATGCATTAAAAAAGCTGTCCTCCCGCATTATACCCGGCGCTTCCAGCGAGACCTTGCGTTTTACAGATGACTGGCCTTTCAGTCCCCCGGATATTAATTCTATTGAAGGGATTGTATACCGTGTAAAACTGGAAGAAAAAACCGGAAGATTTGAACATCCCGATCCGGGTACCATCAGGAGATAGCCGATAGTATAACGCGAGATCCCACAGACCTAACAGGTTTCAGATCTGTCAGGTCTTTTTATATTTCCGTCGTCCATTGGTCCCTTTCATCGGGACTGAGCTTCCAGGGAGCAAAATTGTTCTCGATATTACCGAACATGACATTCCATTCCTGCGGCGCATTGCTTTCTTCCATTACCAGGCTGCGCCTGAGCTCCAGGATGATCTCCAGCGGATTGATGCTGACGGGGCATTCTTCCACACATGCATTGCAGGTGGTACACGCTCTCAGCTCTTCTACTGAAATGTAGTGGTGAAGTAATGTTTTCCCGTCATCTTTGAATGTTCCGTTCAGCCTGATATTTTTTCCTGCTTCGGCTGCGCGGTCGCGGGTATCCATCATTATTTTTCGTGGCGATAATAGTTTCCCGGTTATGTTTGCCGGGCAGGCGGCCGAGCAGCGGCCACATTCCTTGCAGGCATAGGCGTCCAGCAGGTTTTTCCAGCTCAGGTCAAAAATATCCTTAGCGCCAAAACGGGGGGGGACTGCTTCCGGATCCGCGGGGGGAGCTTTATCGGGTTCCATCATATACAATACTTCCTGCTGTATAGCCGGCATGTTCTGCATTTCTCCCGGAGGGATCAACCTGGCATAATAGGCATTGGGAAACGCCAGTATAATATGCAGGTGCTTGGAGTAGGGCAGATAGTTCATGAAAGCCAGTATCCCGATGATATGTAGCCACCAGCAGCTTCTTTCCATCAATACGAGCAAACCTTCGCTTATGCCGGACAGGTAGGGAGCAATCGCCCCGGAAATGAGGAACCTGTCTGTTGGATGTGCTGCATAATGTCCGTAGCCCTTTGCCTGTAAAGCAAGATCGGCGCTGTTCATCAGCAGGAACAATGTCATTAGTGTAATTTCAGTTATCAGGATATAATTGGCGTCACTTCTCGGCCACCCATCCAGGTCTTTGCTGAGAAACCGTTTGATCTTTAGCAGGTTCCTGCGGATCAGGAAAATGGCGCAGGCGGCTATTACCAGTATGGCAAGGATCTCAAACGTATTGATCAAAAATGTGTACAGCGGTCCCAGCGAAGCTGCGAAAAGCCGGTGTGTACCAAACATGCCATCCAGTATGATCTCCAGCAATTCGATGTTGATGATGATGAACCCGGCATATACAAAAAAATGCAGCACAGCTACCAATGGGTTCCTGAACATCTTTTTTTGCCCGAACGCCAGTAAAACCAGGTTGCGCCAGCGTTGCGCCGGATGATCGGTGTAGTCGGCATCTTTGCCCAGGAGGATGTTTTTACGGATATCCAGCAGATTTTTTACGAACCAGCCGATACCTCCTGCAACCAACAGGGCAAATAAGATCTGTATTGCTATCTGCATCATGTTATTGTAACGCTAAGATAAGGTGTTTAGTACGAATTGTTTTATTCGTCAATACCACTTAGTTTTGAAAGCCCAAATGCAAAAATGAAGAATTATATATTACACTACGATCTGATAGAGAAGAAGCTGAAACGTATGGCCTACGAAATTGCAGAGCAAAACGTAGGCGAAAGCAGCCTGGTACTGGCAGGCGTGAAGGATAATGGCGTGGTAATAGCAAAGCGGCTGCAAACCCTGCTGGAAGGCGTATTTCGCGGCACAGTGGAGGTGATCACCATTGAAGTGGATGACAAAAGATCCCCTGATAAAATTACCCTGGAGGGAGGTCATAACTTCGGCGGAAAAGTGGTGATAGTGGTAGATGATGTGGCGAACAGCGGCAAAACCATGTTGTATGTATTACAGCCTTTCCTTAAAGATCAGCCCAAGAAGATCCAGACGCTTTCCCTCGTGGACAGAACCCATAAAACCTTTCCGGTGCATACCGATTATATAGGCTTTGCGCTGGCAACAACCTTGCAGGAACATATTTTTGTGGAAGTAGAGGGTGATAAAGTCACAGGCGCCTACCTGGAATAGCGGCGTCTCAGGATTCAAGATATATAAGGCTTCCGGTTATGTCCTGTATCCTGCGTCCTGTAGCTTGGATCCTGGCACCCTGCAGCTCCTCACTCCCTGCTAAATCAATTTCTTTTTCAGCCACTCCTGTTTTCCGATGCCTTCAAACACGTGTTTCTCACTGTGATAAGAGGAACGCACCAGGGGACCGCTTTCAACATAATCGAATCCCATTTCATAACCTGCTTCTGTATATTCTGCAAATTCATCCGGGTGAACAAACCTTGCTACCGGCAGGTGTTTGGGAGAAGGTTGCAGGTACTGCCCGATGGTAATAACATCCACACCGCTTGATTGCAGGTCGCGCATGGTTTGCAGCACTTCTTCCCTGGTCTCCCCGAGCCCGAGCATGATACCCGATTTTGTGCGCATACCGTTTTCTTTCAGGTATTTCAGCACATCCATGCTCCTTTGATATCTTGCCTGTATCCGCACTTTGCGGGTCATACGTTCAACGGTTTCAATATTGTGAGATACCACTTCCGGGGCAGCTTCCACTATACGTTGAATATTTTCCTTATCCCCTTTAAAATCCGGGACCAGTGTTTCCAATGTCGTATCCGGGGTAAGCGCTTTTACTGCTTTAATAGTGTTGTACCAGATAATGCTGCCGCCATCTTTCAGCTCATCCCTGTCTACAGAAGTGATCACCGCATGTTTTACCTTCATCAGGTATATGGCTTCGGCCACCCTTTGCGGTTCGTCCCAGTCTACCGCATCCGGTCTTCCGGTAGCCACCGCACAAAATCCACAGCTCCGCGTGCAGATGTTACCCAGTATCATAAAAGTGGCAGTGCCTGCACCCCAGCACTCTCCCATATTGGGGCAGTTGCCACTTTCACATATGGTATGTAACTTATGGGTATCAACCAGATTTCTGACATTCCTGTAACTTTCCCCGATAGGTAATTTCACCCTCAGCCAGTCCGGTTTTTTTTGCCTTGGCACGGGCTGCTGGTATGTTGTAGCGCATCCACTCATAATAATAGAAAGTTATTTAAAAGGCAAAATTAACCGTCTTATTTCCGTTTACCAAATAGCAGGGAAATATAGGCGTTCATAAAGAAACGGTTACCCGGGTTGTACACCATCTGCTCGATCTTTCTGAAATAAAACTCGGCATTTATACCTGCTTCGAGGGCGGATATTTTGTTGTTAAAACGATTATAGTCAAAGCGTAAGGCAGCTTTTGCATGCAATCCCGGCGCCAGCTTCATTTCATTCCATCCTTTGGATAATCCTGCCCGTCCGAGAATAGCCGGCTCGCTCATGAACAAAAGACTGTCAGGGGAATCGTATTTCACATAACGTTTGTTAATGCCTGTATTCTGTTTCAGCTCCACATAATAGGGGCGCTCCATGCCCAGGGAAACCCCTCCGGCTGCGATGCCATATACCGCCACGCCGTTCTTATTTCCTTTGGCGCCTATCATTACCTGTTGTCCCATGGACATTTTTACCTGGTAAAAGGAGTTTTGTTTGCCGTATACAAACGGGTTGCCGAAGAATATAAAGCCGCCGCCACCTTCTATTCCCTTTGTATTACGTTTTTCTTTCCGGTGTCTTTTATCGTTGAATTCCACCTGGTAAATAGTAGCCCTGCGGGGAGTGTTGGCCCTGCCAAATTCGTAGGATACTCCCCAGCCATCGGTATTGAGCTTGGCGCCAAATACATGTTGCTTCTGAAAAGGCGGGATACCTTCTTCCTCCAGTTTCATTAATTCACTGATCCTTTCCCTTTTTTCCCGCTTTCTCTCCTGGCGTTTGCTAACTTTGCCCTCCTCTTCCTGTGCAAAACCTGCAAGAACCAAACCCAATAGTATTCCGGTAACGATGAATTGTTTCACTGGAGTGTTTATCTTTAAACGTAAATTTAGTAAAAATAATTACAATGACTTCAACGATAGTATACGAAGGTAATCTCAGAACGGTTTGTACGCATCTTAAATCAGGAACAACCATTGAAACGGACGCACCGATTGATAACCAGGGAAAAGGAGAGCGGTTTTCTCCATCCGACCTTGTAGCCACTGCGCTGGGTAGCTGCATGCTCACTATTATGGGCATTAAAGCCCGGGATATGGAAGTAGATCTGACCGGGGTGAAAATACAGGTGGAGAAGATAATGGCCACAGAACCAAGGCGGATCAGCGGTATAAATTTAACATTTTATTTCCCTGCCGGACTTAAAACGAACGAGAAAACCAGGACGATCCTGGAGCGGGCCGCACTTACCTGCCCGGTTAAGGAAAGTATTCATCCTGATATTGATCTGAAAGTAGTGTTCAACTGGTAAGGAAATTCTGAAAACAGCGTTTATATCCTTCTTCATGCCGGTTTGACGTGGATATACTTCAGGGTATGTCATCCGCTGGTAAAATATGATAACGGTTATATATAAACGATTTACATTTTCAGGATACCGGGCCGGCAGATGTAGAATCCTGAAGAAATGTTTTATTTATTGCCTGAGATTGATTTACTTTAAAGCTTAAACTCAAACTGATATGCAACGCAGAAACTTTTTACAGAAAGGACTTCTGGCAGGAGGAGGGGTGTTGGTAGGTGCGAATGCGATAGCTGCCCGGGAAAATAATAACCAAACAAAACTGCAACAGGCAGAAAAAACATTTAACCTGGACTATGCCCCGCATGACGGCATGTTTAAAAACAACGGCGGGGAAAATTTTATTGACCAGATAAAATATATGCACGACCAGGGCTTCAGGTCTATTGAAGATAACGGGCTGCCCGGGCGTACGAAAGAACAGCAAACAAAAATAGGGGAGACCCTGGCAAAGCTGGGAATGAAAATGGGGGTATTTGTGGTGCCGAAAGGTGGCAACTCCGAGAATTCGCTGGCGGCCGGTAAAAAAGAGTATGTGGACATATTCCTGGATGGCTGCCGGAAGTCGGTTGAAATTGCAAAAAGGGTAAATGCAAAGTGGGTAACCGTGGTGCCGGGTGATTATGAAAGAAATTTACCTATCGGTGTGCAAACCGGTAATGTAATAGACGCATTGAAAAAAGGTGCTGAAATACTGGAGCCGCATGGCATCGTGATGGTACTGGAGCCGCTGAGCGATACGCCGAATCTTTTTCTACGTTACTCCGACCAGACTTATGAGATCTGCCGTGGCGTGAACAGCCCGTCCTGTAAAATATTATTTGATATCTACCACATGCAGAAAAATGAAGGGAATATCATTAAGAATATCGAGCTGACCTGGGATGAGATCGCTTATTTCCAGATTGGTGACAACCCCGGAAGAAAAGAGCCGACGACCGGTGAGATCAATTATAAAAATGTATTTAAGTATATCTATGACAGGGGATACAGAGGCGTTATGGGCATGGAGCACGGAAATGCCAAACCCGGTAAAGAAGGAGAGCTGGCGCTGATCAAAGCGTATCGTGAGAGCGATAGTTTCCTGTAATGTTTACGATCACTGTTAAAAGTAAAAGACAAGAAACGCCTCCTGGATTCGGAGGCGTTTCTTATTACAGCACCTGGGCCTGCCGTAGTGGTATATCAGTATATCATCAGGGTGATATCACAACGTTCTCAATTGTCTTCTCTTCCTTTTCATCGTCCGGCGTATGGTTATGCCACCAGCTTGCCAGCGACGATCCGTTGATATTCATGACCGGCGAAAAAATGGCCGGTGCCAGCCCTGCAGTAGCTAATTTTCCCATCGCCAGTGCCAGCCCCGATGCCAGTCCCGCATTTTGCATACCCACTTCAAGGGCAATGGTGCGTGAATCACGTTCGCTGAACCTGAACAATCGCCCGGACCAGTATCCCAAAAAGAATCCTGCGATGTTGTGAATGAAAGTAGCTATTATCAACAGCGCACCCACCTGCAAAAGACTGTCTCTTCCGGCAGCAGTGATGATAACAATAATAAAGGCAATGCCCGCCATCGACAGCACGGGCATTGCTTTATCCAGCCACCGGGATTTACCGCGCAACAGGTGATTGAAGATCAGTCGCTACCACCGGGATAATGACAATTTTGATGATCTCCCAGAACATATTCCAGAAACTGATCTCAATAAAGCTTCCACCCAGTATCCTCATCAGAAACGGGGTAACGAAGGGCGCCAGCAGGGTGGATATTGTGGTTACAGAAACAGACAATGCCAGGTTGGCTTTTGCGAGATAAGACATTACGTTGGAAGCCAATCCGCTGGGGCAACATCCCACCAGTATAATGCCTGCAGCGATCTCCGCCGGAAAATTAAACAGTTTGGCGATGGAAAACCCTACCAGCGGCATGATCACATAATGCCCCACCACCCCGATGACGATCCCCTTGGGCATTTTAAGCACGTTTGAAAAATCTCTCAGGCTCAGCTCGGTACCCATACCAAACATGATGATCTGCAGCAGAGGAATGATCAGGGAAGAAAATCTGAAACTTCCTGTTGCAACAAAATATTCGGGGTGGTACATGGCAATGCTTACCATGGCCAGGATCATAAGCGTATATGAAAACCCCTTAAGGATCCTGTTGCTCCTGAAGGCAATGGCAAGGCTCGTAAAGAACAACAGCAGCAACATGCCTCCCCACTGGTGGTTACCCTGGAAATGAAAGAATAAATAAACGACCAGGCATACCAGGGCCAGTCCGTAAAAAATCTTTGAGAACCTCATCAAGTGCGTTTTATAATGAAGTATTCATTTACTAACTGAATATCCTGTCGTGCGAACGTTTTTCATCCCATTCCGGTGTCGGCACAAAATAGCTTTTGTTCTTGGGGTGAAGATGTTGTTTCAGTACTTCCTCATTCAATTCTATTCCTAACCCCGGCGCCGTTAGTGGCAGGTTTGCATAACCTTTTGTGATCAGCTTTCTGCCATCGGTTGTTTTCACCAGGTTTTCCCACCACGGCAGGTCAACAGAATGGTGCTCCAGTGCCAGGAAATTTTGCGTAGCTGCCGCGCAATGTACACAAGCCATGAACGATACCGGTGTTCCGGCCTGGTGCATTGCCATAGCCACCCCCTGTTCTTCTGCATAGTCGCCGATCCTTTTGGTTTCCAGCAAACCACCGGAAGATGCCAGGTCCGGGTGAACGATATCAATGGCCTTCCTGTCCAGCAAGGGTTTAAAATATTTCAGGAGGTATACGTCCTCACCTGTAGCAATAGGCGTTTCGAGGGCGTCCGATAATTTTACATATTGATCCGTATATTCCCAGGAGACCACATCTTCCAGCCATGCCAGGCGGTACTTTTCAAGCGCTCTTCCCAGGCGGATACCATTATTGAAATCAAAGTGACCGTAATGGTCTGTGGATATGGGCACTTCGTAACCGGTCATGCTTCGTACATTCTCCACTACTGATGCGAGGTGATCCAGGCCTTTATCTGTGATCTGTATCTGGGTAAAGGGATGGAGCGCATTACTATAAGACATCATATTGTTCTGGTCGCCCCACTGCGCAAGATTACCATTGGCATCTTCCCAGAATTTGTTGTTTACCATAGTATCGGGTATGCCCTTTAGTTCTTTGATGGAAACATCCATTTTCAGCCAGGAATATCCTTCGTCTACCAGTCTTTTCCTGATCAGCTTTTTCTGTTCCTCCGGAGAAGATGCTTCGGGTGTATCTGCATACAGCCTTACCTTGTCGCGGTAGCGTCCTCCAAGCAATTGCCATGCAGGTACATTGTATGCTTTTCCGCAAATATCCCACAGCGCCATTTCTACCGCGCAAACGCCGCCTGCCTGCCTTGCGTGCCATCCGAACTGACGGATTTTTTTGAAGATCAGTTCTACATTACAGGGGTTTTCACCCAGGATACGGCTTTTCAGGAAGAGGGCATATCTTTCATCTGCTCCGTCTCTTACTTCTCCCAGCCCGTATATTCCCTGGTTGGTATCTATACGGATAATGGCTGTACGGCCCAAAACAGGCGTCACACAATAACGCATATCCGTGATCTTCAGATCAGAAGGCGCGGAATAGCGGCTAACCTTCTGCGTGGTCTGCGCAATGATATCTTCAAAGGGCGACAGCATAAAAGCACCACCTAAGGTAATGCCTCCCAGGGCAGATTTTTTTAAGAAGGAACGACGTCCGCTTTCAGCATCCTGTTGTGCTGCCGGCGAAGCAGCGCTAACGGGGTTAACATCATCGTCTTTAAGTCCTAATTTCTTCAGATACTTTTGTGAAGGTGTCATGTTGAGTTGATTTTGATGGATGATTTATTTCTTGGTTTACCAGGTGCGGTCTTTCATGAATTTATCCAGTTCCTGCCGGCTCATAGGCAGCTTCCCGGGATTTTCGTCCAGCCATTTCAGAAAATCTTTTTTGATCTCGTCTGTCCATTGCATATCTATCTGCCCCGGGGTATACTTTCCTTCCCTCAGCCGCTGATGCCCGAATACATCCCTGAGGGTGATAAATTCTGAAGTAAGCACAACTTCTTCCAGCAAAGCCGCGGGAATAAATATCACGCCTCCTTTTTTTGCCAGTACTGCATCACCCGGCAATACTGTTGCCCTGCCTATGCGGATGGGTACATTGATGCCTGCCAGCATCATCTGTTGTATGTAGGAGGGATCATATCCTTTTATCCAGGCATTAAAACCCTGGATCTCTTCAAGTCCTTCCGTGTCTCTTACAGAGCCGTAAAAGATGACGCCTCTTTTTGATTTGGCATAAATGGCATTACCCAGGTTGTCACCGATCAGTGTTCCATCTATTATTTTGCCATAGCTGTCGGCTACGTATACATCTCCTTCTTTTAAAACATCAATTGGCCAGGAGTTGGGGCTGCCGATCCTTTTTTCTTTTTTCCCGATTTCTTTAACGATGCTGTCGCAATCGGGGCGCAGGGGCATATATTGAGCAGTCACTACCCTGCCGGTCATTACCTCGTTTTCATGCATTACGGTCCAGTTGCCTTCAAACTGGTTGTGATATCCTTTATTCCTGAGCACGCCCCATGCCTCTTCCAGGCGTATCTTTTTTAATCTTTCCAGAAGCTGGTCGGTAACTTTGGGACGACCGTCAGGGAATCTTTCGCCCTTCCAGCCCGGTGTATACCCCTTCACCTGGTCCGGGGTCAGCGTAACCTGTTGAGCATACATAACAATGCTTAAAAGCAATGCTGCACATAACATAATGTTTTTTTTCATTTTTTTCATTTTAGTTATCGGCGAATAAATAAGTGCTGGTGGTTTGTGCTGCTGTTGCCGGAAGACACCATTGCAGGATCCGGGAAAACAATTCCCATTGGCTGGAATTACCTTGTTGTAATGCAAGTAGGCTCATAATGGCAAGTTCGTTCCGGCAGCGCCGTGCTATAATCCTATAAAGTAAATGAAATTATTTATTGAAAATGTTCAAATTTCAACACCGTGTTTATTTGGAAGTTTTGGCGTTGAGCAATTGATAACTTGGGAATACGATTGTTGATTGGAACAATGCTGCGCTGAAAAATATTTCTTTACAAAACAACTTGCTGTATGACACTAAAAAAAAGATTCTTATCAGGGATAAGCATCAGGATCTTATCATTCTCACTCAGTTTTTTTTGTATTGGTTCTGCTATCGGTCAAACGGTAAACGGCACTGTCAGAGATGAATCCGGTAAGGGATTATCTTCAGTGACAGTAGCTGTGAAAGGTGCTTCTGCAGTAACAATAACAGACACCACAGGCGCTTTTTCCATTAATGCGCCGGCAACCGCTACACTGGTATTCAGCTCTGTTGGATACGCCACCCTGGAAGTGCCGCTTGCAGGGCGCTCAACAGTGAATGTGCAGCTTATGACCGATGCGCAGAGCATGGATGCCGTTGTAATTACGGCGCTTGGTATTTCCAAGCAGTCAAGGGGGTTGGGATACGCTGTTTCCAATGTAAATTCAGATGAGCTTACGATCAACAGATCGCCGAATGTTATGAACGCCTTGCAGGGTAAAGTGGCGGGCGTGAATATTTCAGCGATGGGTACCGGTCCCGGCGGCTCTTCGAAAATCCGTATCAGGGGACAATCATCCATAGGCGGACAGAATAATCCGCTGATCGTTATCAACGGGGTACCTATTGACAATACAAATTTTAATGATAATGCCGTTTCGGTAAAGGGCGGCGGAAGTTATGCGGATGGCGGTGACGGACTGGCAAGCATCAATCCGGATGATATAGAAAGCATGACTGTATTGAAAGGTGCGCCGGCGGCAGCGCTTTACGGATCAAGGGCGCAGAATGGTGTTATTATGATAACCACTAAAACAAAGGGTAAGGACAGGGGGATTGGTGTAACGTATAACCTTAACTACACGAACGAGAAACCCCTGGATTTTACAGATTATCAAATGGAATACGGTCAGGGAGAAGGAGGGGTGAGACCTACTTCTCCTAACCCCACTTCGGGGCAATGGTCATTCGGGGAAAAGTTTGCACCGGGCATGAAGCAGGTACTGTTTAATAACCTGGAATTACCCTATGAGCCGCAAGGTAGCCGCATCAGGGAGTTTTACAGGAATGGTCAGAATATATCCAACACCGTTTCCATGCAGGCTACCGGTGAAAAAGGCGGACTTCACCTGTCACTGAATAATACGAATAACCTTGGCATAGTTCCCAATAACCGGTTCAACCGGAAAACCATGAACCTGGGTTTCAGCTACAACCTGTCTGAAAAATTCAGCTTCGCAGGAAATGTCAACTATTCGAGGGAGTACAACAGGAACCCGCCCAATATTGCCAACCAGGATAACTCAATTCCCACCACCTTAATGGCTATGGCTAATTCCATGCCCTTAAGCGTGCTGAAAGAAAATAAGTTCAACGCGGATGGTAACGAATATGTATACTCGAGGTTTCAGAACCGTACCAACCCGTATTGGGTATTGTCCGAGCAGTTTCATAATATTAAAAGAGACAGGATCTTCGGTAATATTTCTGCGAAGTACGATATATTTGACTGGTTATATGTACAGGCCCGCTTTGGCCAGGACTATTGGTCAAGGGATGAGGACCTGAACAACTTTCCGACAGGACATGCATCCCGTGCGCTGGTAGCCGGTTTTGCCAATGGGGTATATACACAGGAGTCGCGTCGTTTCCGGGAAACCAACCTCGACTTCCTGGTGGCAGCCAATAAGCAATTCGGCAATTTTGATATGTCAATTACTGCAGGGGGTAACCAGATGCGCAGGAGATCTGATGTAAACAACGTGGTGGTTACCGACTTTTTTATACGGGGATTGTATACCGTGCAGAACGGCCGGGCCAAGGATCCCATTTATTCGCTGACCGAGCAGGGTGTCAATTCACTTTACGGTTCTGCCGAATTTTCCTGGAAACGTACCTTTTATTTAAACGGTACTGTCAGGAACGACTGGTTTTCTACCCTGTCTCCGGATAATATGAGCATTTTATATCCTTCCGTTTCGGGTTCTTATGTATTTTCCGAAAGCCTGGGACACTCTTCCTGGTTGAATTTCGGCAAAATAAGACTGGGATATGCGGAAGTAGGAAGTGATGGTGCTGTGGGTCCTTATTCCAATCAGCTGTTTTATGGCGTGAATGCCATCCTGATCAATAATCCTTTGGGTACACCCGTGCCGATTGCTACCAGTGGCGCGGCGATACCCAATCCTTTCCTCAGGCCAAGCCGGGTTGCAGAAACGGAGGTAGGGCTTGAATTAAAAATGTTTGACAGCCGTGTGAATGTGGACCTGGCTGCCTATAGAAAAATCACTTCAGACCAGATTGTTACTGCCCAGGTATCCGATGCATCGGGTTATACCAGCACGAGCATCAACAGCGGAAAAAGCAGGAACCTGGGTTTTGAAGGGCTGTTGAATGTAGGCATCATTGAAAAGCAAAATTTCAACTGGAATTTTACTGCAAATGTTTCTTACAACAAAACAAAGGTGTTAAGCATTCTCACCAGCACTCCCGGTGAAAAGATCACCATTGCCACGCACCCGTTCAATGGGGAGGTAAGGCATGTTGTAGGTGAAGAAATGGGACAGGTTGCAGGATTCGGCTACAACAGGAATGATAAAGGAGAGCGTATTTTTCTTGAAAACGGGTTGCCGCAGCGTACCCCGGATCTGGTTTTGTTCGGAAGCGCCCTGCCGAAATGGACCGGGGGATTCCTGAACAGCTTCGAGTTTAAAGGTATCCGGCTTACTGCATTAATAGACTTTAAGCTTGGCAACAAGATGTTATCGGGTACCAACTTCAATGCAGTTCGTCATGGATTGCATAAAATGACACTGGAAGGAAGAGAGGGTGGATATACGGGAGAAGGTGTAAGTGTGGATGGCGGTGTAAATACGGCTGTAGCGCCGGTGCAAACCTATTGGGAGCATCTTCGCTCCCAGGCGCTGGTAGAGGCGGTGATTTACAACGGTGGTTACTGGAAGCTCCGGCAAATAACCCTGGGGTACGATTTCACCAGGTATGTGCCCTCCGGCTGGCCGGTGAAAGGAGTCAAGCTTGACCTGGTGGCCAACAACGTGCTTATACTTAAAAAATGGATTGACAATATTGATCCTGAATCTTTCGGATATGCATCAGATAACCAGGTGGGAATGGAATCTCCCGGGTTACCGACAACCAGGGGTATTGGGCTGAACCTGAACATTAAATTTTAAACTGACTGATATGAAAAGAATAATCTTTTATATACTGTTGATCATAAGCATAACGTCTTGTACGAAAGGACTCCAGGAGCTGAATGTAAATAAAACAAGCCCTACCAGTCTTAATCCTACATTTTTACTGAACAATGCTATTTTGAATACTTCTTTCAATTCCCGCACCGTGATCATTGATATGGGGGTGGTGCAGCAGATCGTTACGCCCAATGGGGGTGTGCTGGCCGGTGCAAATTTTAACCAGGATGTTCGCGATAATGCCATGAGCAGCATATGGACCACTTATTATCAAAACGTGATCAAATATACCTATGATGTCATAGTTACTACACGCGATAATGCGGAGAGAACTAACCTGCATAATATGGCAAGGATATTCCAGGCATATGTGTTCATGCTGCTCACCGATGGGTATGGCGACATTCCCTATTTCCAGGGCGGAGCCGGTTATGCGGAACAGATCTTTCTGCCGGCATATGACAGGCAGGAAGACATTTATAATGATATCATTAAAGAGTTGACAGAGGCGGCAGCAGCTTTGGATGACACGAAGCCAACAGAAGCGGCTGATCTGTTGTACGCAGGAAATATAGCAGACTGGAAGAAGTTTGCCTACTCGGTTTTGCTGAGGGTGGGTATGCGGTTAAGTAAAGCAGACCAGGCGAAGGCCCAGACGCTTGTGCAGGCCGCGGTAGCAGGCGGGCTGATATTATCTAATGATGACAATGCGTATGTTCGCCATGATGTAACTTACCCCATGCCGATAGGAAATATGCTGAACGCAACAGAAGCGGCAAATTTTTATCTGGCAAAACCTTTTGTAGATCAGTTGAAAAATACCAATGACCCCCGGTTGACGTCTATTGCTGTCCGTTATAAAGGTGCATTATCGGGTATCGACCATACGGCGGCCAATGGCTCTGTAAATCCTGCCGACCAGGTTGGAATGCCGATGGGATATGACAATGCCACTATAGTAGGACGCGCTCAGGCAGACGGGCTGGCAAGCTTTTATGATTACAGCCAGGCAGACAGGAGAAGGATCGTAAAAACAACTGCCCCCAACTTTTTCGTAACAGCTTCGCAAACCAAGCTGCTGCTGGCGGAAGCCCGGCTCCGGGGATGGATCACAACCGGTGATGTCGAAAATTATTATGAGGAAGGAATAGCTGATCATATGGACCAGATGGCCCTGTATGATGCAGCCTGCGCGGTGCCTGCAGCCGGCAAAACGACCTATATCGCAGCTAATCCTCTGGAGGCAGGGAAAGAAATGGAGCAGATCAATACCCAGTACTGGATATCTTCCTTCCTGAACGGGCCGGAAGCCTTTGCCAATTTCAGAAGGAGCGGTTTCCCGACATTGACCCCCAATCCTTACGGACAACCCGGGAACCCGGATGTTCCCGAGGGAACATTTATCAGAAGACTTACTTATCCGCTTTCTGAGTTGTCGGTAAATGCTGAAAATGTGAATGCCGCTATAGCCAACCAGGGCGAAGACAAGCTGAGCACCAGGATATGGTGGGATAAGCCATAAGGGTAACAGAAAATTATTGCACTCCTTTCCTGTACTTGCTGCAGGAAAGGAGTTTTTATTGTTCATGCTGCGTTGCTGCAACCAGCTTATATATTTTACCATCTGGCTTGGTAAGTAGGTACAATTCTCCCTGCATATCCTTGCCAAAATGAAGATCTGCTCTTTTACTGCCGCAAAGTTCCTGCAGTGTTTTTATTTTTCCGTTCAGGGAAACTTTCCATTCCTTAATGGTGGCCAACCGGCCCTGTTTCAGGTCGTTTTCTTCCACATATAAAAGCCGCCCGGTGGGTATATCTCCGAAAAGAAATTTTCCTTTCAGTTCCGGGATGCTGTTGCCTGAATACTCAAAGCCGCCGCTGATTGCTTTGCCTTCATCGTGGTCGTATTGCATGACGGGATAAGTGATATGATAGATACTATCGTTGTCGGGTAAGGGAAATACGACAGTCTCTCCGTCAATATTCTCCGAAGCAAAAGTTCCTTCCCTTGCAGGCCAGCCATAGTTTGCTCCAGGCGCTATCAGGTTAAGCGATTCTATCTGTTCCTGGCCGATATTGCTGACCAGTAATTTACCGGATTGCGTCCAGGCAATGCGGTGAGCGTTCCGGAATCCGTAAGCAAATACTTCAGCCGGCTTTTTTTTGCCGTCGTGAAACGGGTTATCGGCCGGGATACCGTATTGTTTATTCCGACTGTTATTGCCGGCAGGATCGATACGAAGCAGCGCTCCCCATATACCATATGTGGTTGCCGTCTGGCTGTTGCCACCATCGCCGGTGCCAATGTACAGATAACCATAGTCCTGATCTCCCTTCTTCGCGTACGGATTAAAAGCTATTTCCTGTACGCCATGAACAGTACCGGGCATTTCCACCCGTAACAGTTCCCTGCTGCTGCCGGAAAAATGTGAGGCAGCAGGTTGCGTGGCTTTCCATTCGGTCAAAATCCATTGCACGGCTGTTTTTTGCGTGCTATCCAACGGAAAATCTGCTTGAGCGGATGCCGGCGGCTCCGTATGTGTTGTATAAAAAACACCGTTTTCCCTGAATGCAGGATGGAATGCAAAGCTTCCCAAGCCGGTAGCCAGCCCCGGTTTGTAAACAAAAGACGGACGTTCCTTCCGGATATCCAGGTACGCTTGTGGCTTGCCGTTATGTAGCCGGTACAATACACCGTTCAGGTCAACCACAAACAGGCTGCCTGTTTCAGGCTCATAATCCAGCTTTGTGATACGGGTATGGGGCATGGCTGTATCGGTGAAAGGAAATGTTGCTATTGCTTTGATCTCGGCAGTAAGCGATGACATGGCAATGGTGTCGGTAACAGGATTGGACAGTCCTTTATGTTTCGCCGGTAGGTTCCTGGTATGCAAAAATGCCAGCAGTGCATCCAGCTCCTGCCCATTCAGGAATTCAAAAGGAGGCATGAC
>CAKSVK010000080.1 GCA_934502905.1 uncultured Chitinophagaceae bacterium | reverse complement strand
CGTGGTGCCATCTGCCCGGACCAGCTATCTGCAACTTTGGGGACCATCATCTGCAGGCAGCATAATATATAATGCAGTATAAAAAATATATGCAGTATACGACCGGGATGCAGCTCTCTTCAAAAGGTGCATTGCAATTGTTGTTTTACTCTAATATTTCTTTGTTACACAACGAATTGCTATTTTTAGTCGATTCTTAAACCAAAGCCCCTTCCCGAAATGAAGATCAATATCATTGTATCTGTTCTTTCCCTTTTGTTCGTTCATCACGATTTATTTGCCCAGCTGGATCTCTCCAATGCTTTGATATGGACAGATACGCAAAAGAAAGTATCCCTGCAGAAGCCCGCTACTGTACTGAAAGAGGAAATTGAAAAAAGAACGGGAATAACGCTTTTTACCGTTGGAAAGCCGGAAGAAGGACAAACCATAATATACCTTGTAAGCAGCGAAGGGGAAGCTAAGATGCCCAAGCAGGTACGGGATTTTGTCACAAAAATGCCGCAACCGGGTGAAGAGGGCTTTAAGCTGATTACCCTGAAAGAGTTGTCTGCTGTGATCATTTCCGGGAAGGATGCCAGGGCTGTATTATATGGCGTGGGAAAGTTTCTCCGTGAAGCGGTCATGAAAAAAGGCGTGCTGACCATCAGTGACAACCTGTCCCTCAGCTCTGCCCCGGCCTACCCTATAAGAGGCCATCAACTGGGATACAGGGCCAAAACAAATTCATACGACGCGTTCACCGTAAAACAATTCGACCAGTACATACGTGACCTTGCCTTATTTGGCGCCAACAGCATAGAGATCATGCCGCCTCGTACGGACGATGACGACTCCAGTAAGCATATGGTAACCACACCTTTCAAAATGATGGCGCACCAGGCCCGCATTTGCAAGGAATATGGGCTGGATGTATGGATGTGGTATCCCAATATGGGAAAAGATTATACAAACCGGGACGAGCTCAGAACCGAAATGGCTGAAAGACTGGAAGTATTTGCGGGGCTTCCCAAGCTGGATCACCTGTTTGTTCCGGGAGGAGATCCGGGCGATCTCGAGCCCGATGTCCTGTTCAAATGGCTGGGAACGGTAGCAACCGCCATGCGGCAGTACCATCCCAATGCCAAAATATGGGTATCCCCGCAGGCATTCCGACCCAATCAGCAATGGTTCGATGATTTTTTTAAACATGCAAATGCAGGCTACCCCTGGTTTGGTGGCATCGTTTTCGGTCCCTGGGTCAAAATCCCTATTGAAGAGCTGCGCACAAAGCTGAATCCGCAGATACCTATCCGGAGATACCCGGATATTACCCACAGCTTCAGCGCGCAATACCCGGTGCCCGACTGGGATGTGGCCTATGCCATGACCCTGGGAAGGGAATGCATCAACCCCAGACCTCATGACCAGAAGCTGATACATAACCGGTTTGCCCGGCTTGCCTCCGGCAGCATCAGCTACTCTGAAGGCACTAATGATGACGTAAACAAGTTCATATGGAGCGACCAGGATTGGGATCCGTCAACACCCGTTATGAAAACCCTGCGCGATTATGCCCGCCTCTTTATCAACGAGGACATGGCGGAAGAGCTGGCGCTCGGCATTTCCGCACTGGAAACCAACCTGAGAGGCCCTTTGCAGACCAATACCACAGTGGAGCAGACACTCATGGCCTGGAAGAACATTGAAAGAAAAGCGACCCCGGAAATGCTGAAAAATTTCCGTTACCAAATGTGTTTGCTGAGGGCTTATTATGACGCTTACGTACAAAGGAGACTGATACATGAAAAATCCATTGAAATGCAGGCAAAACAGGTGCTGGAAGATGCGACCGCTGAAACATCCCACCTCGCTATCCTGAAAGCCCGGCAAATATTGGATGCGGCGGAAGACGAAGCTGTAGGAAACTCCCTCAAAGAAAAATGTTTTATCCTGGCAGATTCGCTTTACAGCAGCATCGGCGCACAACTGACGATCGAAAAGCACGGCGCCATGCCGGGAAGGGGGAATTTCCTGGATAATATTGATATCCCCCTGAGCGATGCGCCCTGGCTGCAGGATCAGTTAAACGGTATTGAACCTATTGCGGATGACAGGGAGCGTTTGCAAAAGATCCATGAAATGCTGCACCGGACGGATCCGGGCCCGGGCGGCTTTTATGATCACTTTGGAAACCCGCAAAGCAAATACAGGGTTATTACTGAAAAGTCTTTTGAGGACGACCCCGGCAGCCTGAAATCACCCAGGATCAGCTTTGGCGTAGGCATTATCGGGGAAGAATGGGTACACGAAGTAAGATCGCAGGGTTTTTCCGGCCAGGTGACGCCGGCCGCCTGGATGAGCCAGATCAACACCTTATATGATACCCCCCTGAAAATAAAGTACGATAACCTGGATAGTACTGCTTCCTATAAAATGCGGGTAACCTATACCGGTCGTTTCCGTTCCAAATTAAAGCTGACGGCCAATGATGTGGTGATCCACGATCTGATGCAAACCGGTGAAAAACCGGTATATGAATTTGACATCCCGAAAGAAGTCACAGAAAAAGGAGAGATAGTGTTCACCTGGACCTGCGGCGAAGGCCAGAGAGGTTCCCAGGTATGCGAAATATGGTTGATACGGAAATAATAGAACCGGTTTGATTGGTGTAACTTTGCGGTTGCTGCAAGCTATGCTATCGCGGTCTGCTCCGGCAGACCGAGGAAAGTCCGGACAGCAAAGGGCAGCATACCGGTTAACGGCCGGCCACGCTTCCGGCGTGGAGAAAGTGCCACAGAAAATAACCGTCCGCCGTAGGTGGATAAGGGTGAAAATGCGAGGTAAGAGCTCACGGTATTACCGGGTAACCGGTAGTACGGGTAAACCTTGTGCGCTGAAATGCTATGTATACCCCAACCATCCGGCGGCCCGCCGGAACGCGAAAGCTGTTGGGGAGGGTAAGCAGATAGATTCTTTTAGTAATAAAAGAGCCAGATAAATGATAGCACACGACAGAATCCGGCTTACAGGCTTGCAGTAAATTATTACAGGGGTTGCTTTTTTTAAAGCAACCTCTTTTTGTATGGAAAGACAGCCGGGCATTCGCCCGCAGATTTCGCGGAAGCAGCTTAATAAAATCAGTACCTATCTGCGTAATTTGCCGGAAAAAGAACAGACATTATTGAATTGACTTAACATTAGATCGTTCAAAACGGATCCCATTCGAAACTTCAGTTCCCCGACCTCAATATTGCTCACGCCCGGGTATTCGGATTACCCAACTTCGATCAATCACTAACTCACCCCCGACCCCGGCTCGATCATATTTTCCGGGCGCACAAAATGCAGCTTTCCGGCTTTGTCTTCGGCCATCAGTATCATGCCGTTGCTTTCTATGCCCCTCATCTTACGTGGCGCCAGGTTGGCCACCACCACTACTTGTCTGCCGGTAATTTCTTCCGGTGAAAAATGTAAGGCGATACCTGATACGATCGTACGCTTTTCAAAGCCGAGATCCACTTCCAGCTTCAGCAGCTTGTCAGCCTTCTGTACTTTCTCTGCAGCAGTAATGGTACCCACTTTCAGGTCCAGCTTGCCGAAATCATCGTACACTATTTCGGGCTTCAGGTTCACGGCAGCTTCGGCAGCCACCTCCGCAACAGCGTTTGCGACCGGCTGCAGCGAATTGGCCTGCAGCTTTTCGATCTGTGCAGCGATCTCGCTGTCCTCGATCTTCCGGAACAGCAGCTCCGGCGCCCTCAGGCTATAACCCACGCTCAGCAGCTTAAGGCTGCCGGCATTTTCCCAATCCAGCATTCTCTCTACCACCTTCAGCATATGCAGCATCTTCCTGGCCGTATTCGGCAGGAACGGATTGATGAGAATGGCCAGGTTGGCGGTCAGCTGCAGGCTGATGTGCAGGCAGTTGTCAATTTCTTTTTGTGCCAGCACAGCCACCTCTCCGCCTTCGGTTATTTTTTTTGCCTTGATCCAAGGTTCCTTGTCCTGCATATACTTATTGCCTTTGCGGGACAGCTCAATCACTTCAAACAGCGCTTCCCTGAAACGGTATTCTTCTATGCTTTTTGTAATTTTTGCCACGCCCTGCTGCAGGTCGGTGATCAGCTGTTTATCCTTTTCATCAATGATCTCATTATGAAAAACAGGGACCTTCCCGTCGCAGAGCTTGTGCATCAGCACCAGCGCCCTGTTGACAAAATTGCCGAAAATGGCCACCAGCTCGTTGTTGTTGCGGTCCTGGAAATCCTTCCATGTAAAATCATTGTCCTTGGTTTCCGGTGCATTCGCGCATAACACATACCGTAACACATCTTCCGCCCCGGGAAAATCTTTTATATACTCGTGTACCCATACGGCCCAGTTACGGGAAGTGGAAACTTTATCGCCCTCAATATTCAGGAACTCATTCGCCGGCACATTATCCGGCAATACAAAACCCCCATGTGCCCGGAGCATGGCGGGGAAAATGATACAGTGGAATACGATATTATCCTTGCCGATGAAATGTACCAGCTTGGTATCTTCTTTACACCAGTAATCCGCCCATTGATCCGTCAGCTCCTTGGTAGCGCTGATATACCCGATGGGCGCATCAAACCATACATACAATACCTTTCCTTCCGCATCGGGTAACGGCACTTTTACACCCCAGCTGCTGTCGCGGGTCATGGCACGGCTTTGCAGCCCGCTGTCCAGCCAGCTCTTACACTGGCCATATACGTTATTCTTCCATTCCTTGTGCTCTTCCAGCACCCACTGCTTCAGCCATTCTTCGTAGTGCTGTAAAGGGAAATACCAGTGTTTGGTTTTCCGCTTCACCGGCACGGCATCACTCAGGGTGCTTTTTGGATCGATCAGCTGTTCCGGGCTCAGGGAAGAGCCGCATTTTTCGCACTGATCGCCGTAAGCGCCGGGATTGCCACAGATAGGACAGGTGCCGGTGATGTACCGGTCTGCCAGGAATACATTGGCTTTTTCATCGTAATACTGCTCCGTTTCCTTTTCCTCAAACAGCCCGTTATCATATAACTTCTTAAAAAAGTCAGCCGAGGTTTCGTGGTGCACGGGGTTGCTGGTGCGGGAATAGATATCGAACGATATCCCCATCTTTTCGAAGCTGTCTTTTATGATAGCATGATATTTATCTACTATAGCCTGAGGGCTTACCCCTTCTTTTAAAGCACGTATAGTAATGGGCACACCATGCTCATCGCTGCCGCCCACGAATTTGATATCCCTTTTCTGCGCGCGTTGATAACGTACATATATATCAGCAGGCAAATAACAACCCGCCAGGTGCCCGATGTGAACGGGACCATTGGCATAGGGTAATGCCGCTGTAACCAGTATTCTCTTATAATCTTTCATAACAAATGTAAAGCGGATGCAAAAATAACGCAATGCAGCCACATCCTGTTCATTTACTATCTTCGTACAGACCGCCTGCGGTCGCTAAAAGTCTTATTATGAAGAATATTTTTGCCGGAATTTGCTTGCTGGTATTGGTATGGTGTAAAAATATCGCATTTGCCACCGAAGGTATGTGGCTGCCCCAGTTGTTGGCCAGCCTGAATGAGAAGGAAATGAGGGAGATGGGGATGAAGATAACCGCAAAAGATATTTATGATGTCAGCAAAGGAAGCCTGAAAGATGCTATTGTAAGCCTGGGCGGCTTTTGCACGGCTGAAGTAATTTCCGATAAAGGGTTGCTCCTTACCAACCACCACTGTGCCTACAGCGTGATCCAGCAGCACAGCAGTGTGCAGAACAACTATATCGACAAAGGCTTTTGGGCAGCGTCGCCAAACGAGGAGCTGGCAAACCCCGGACTGACCGCTACTTTCATTATCCGTATTGACGATGTGACCGCACAGGCGCTGGAAGGTGTCACCGATGCCTTATCAGAAAGAGAACGGCAGTCGCAGGTAGACAAAAACCTGAACAGCATACGGACTTCAGTGAAAAAAGAAAGCTGGCAAAACGTGCTGATCCGTCCTTTTTTTGAAGGCAACAAATATTTCCTGTTCATTACGGAAACCTTTTCAGATGTACGCCTCGTAGGCGCTCCGCCTTCTTCCATCGGTAAGTTCGGCAGCGATACGGACAACTGGGTATGGCCGCGTCATACGGGAGATTTTACGCTCCTGCGGATCTATGCGGATAAGGATAACCGGCCGGCAGCTTATTCCAAAGATAATGTGCCTTATAAGCCCAAAAGATCCCTGAGCATTTCCCTGGACGGATTGAGCAAAAACGACTTTACTATGGTATTCGGGTTTCCCGGGCGCACCCAGGAATACCTGCACTCATCTGCCATAGCCCAGATCCTGGAGAAACAAAACCCTGCAAAGATCCAGATCCGCGACAAAGCGCTGAGCATCACGGACAGGTATATGCGCAGCGACGAAGCCATTAAAATACAATATGCGTCCAAATTTGCCTCTACATCCAATGCCTGGAAAAAATGGCAGGGAGAAAGTCTCGGGCTGAAAAAAACAAATGCAGTAGCCAAAAGAAAAGCCTATGAAGCAGATTTTCAGAAAAGGGTAGATGCTGATGCAGCATGGAAAAGCCAGTACGGGACCCTGCTGCAGCAGCTGACAGATACTTATGTTGCCATTGAAAATCCAGCGCTGTACAGGGATATCTTTAATGAGACCATGCGGAACGTGGAATTCCTTTCCTTCAGCACCCGTATCATACCATTGATAAATGCCTCCTCAAGAAGCGCAGACGCCTACGAAGAGATAAAAGCAGAGCTGCTGGAATACAGCAAAGAGTATTTTAAAGACTATAATAAAGATATAGACCAGGAAGTGGCCATCGCTCTGCTGAACCTGTATGCCGGCACCATGCCGCAGGCTTTTAAACCTTCCACACTACAGGCCGATAACAGCGCGTTGGTAAAAGAGCTGTTCGGCAGCAGCCTGCTGATGAATCCCAATAATTTTACAGCCACGCTCCAAAAGCCCATGGACGATGCGGTTGCTACCCTTTCGGCTGACCCGGCTGTAAGGCTGGCATCTTCTCTCGGAAAGTTATATGCAGAAAACAATGTTGCCATTGTCAACGATCTGCAGGAAAAGCTGAACGGGCTGCAGCAAAAGTACATGACCGCACAAATGGCTGTATTCAAGGAAAAAAGATTTTATCCCGATGCCAACAGTACCATGCGGGTGACCTATGGTAAGGTGAACGGGTACAACCCCCAGGATGCTGTGGAATATGATTTTTATACATACCTGGATGGCGTCATGGAAAAATACATTCCCGGCGACTATGAGTTTGACGTACCGCAAAAGCTCATCGACCTTTATCACAAAAAGGATTACGGGGCATATGGCGTGAACGGTAAAATGCCGGTTTGTTTTATTGCCTCCAACCATACAACAGGCGGTAATTCCGGCAGCCCGGCTTTGGATGCCTGGGGCAACCTGGTGGGGCTCAACTTCGACCGGGTATGGGAAGGCACCATGAGCGATATCAACTACGATCCGTCCATCTGCCGGAACATTATGGTAGACGCCCGCTATATACTTTTTATCATTGATAAGTTTGCCGGCGCCGGGCATTTGGTACAGGAAATGAAGCTGGTGCATCCGAAAAAGCAGGGGAAATAGTACAAAGTAATAAAGTGGAATAACAGGTAGTTGTTCCTTTGGGTAAATTGACCGCACGGCGATTTCTGCCCCTGCCCGGCTGTGTCGTCCGGGCGGATAGCTACGTCATTCAACCGGGCACCGACTCATAGCGGGCCACCCGCCTGCGAAGAATACATCTTGCTTTCAGAAATTACTACAAAATTTAGTATATTTGTTGTCATTTTTTATATGCCTACACAGAAAAAAGCCGGCAAACCTGCTTCCGGCAATCATGACGAGCAAATAGAAGTATTCGGAGCCAGGGTGCATAACCTGAAGAACCTGGATATTAATATTCCAAAAAATAAGCTGGTGGTGATCACCGGTATCAGCGGCAGCGGCAAGTCTTCACTGGCTTTTGATACCATATATGCGGAAGGCCAGCGGCGTTATATGGAAACATTCGGTGCCTATGCCCGGCAGTTCATCGGGGATATGGAAAGGCCGGATGTGGACAAAATAACCGGGCTTTCGCCCGTTATCTCCATTGAGCAGAAAACCACGAACAAAAATCCCCGTTCTACCGTGGGAACGGTAACCGAAGTATACGACTTTTTACGGCTGCTGTATGCCAGGGTGGGAGAAGCCTATTCCTACAATACCGGTAAAAAAATGGTGAAGTGGAGCGAGGAAGAGATCGTACAAAATATTTTTTCCCGCTTTGCGGGACAGAAGATCTCCATACTGGCGCCATTGGTGCGCGGACGCAAGGGGCATTACCGGGAGCTGTTTGAAGATATCCGGAAAAAAGGATTTGTGAAAGTGCGGGTGGACGGGGAGATAAAGGACCTGGTGCCCAAAATGCAGGTAGACCGCTACAAGGTGCACGATATTGAACTGGTGGTAGACCGCCTGAAAGTGGAAGAATCGTTCCGGCTGCGGATCAGCCAGAGCGTGCAGCATGCGCTACGCCTGGGCAAAGACCTGCTGTTTGTTTCTCCCTCGGAAGACAGTCCTAAAAAGCTGAAAGAAGCTTCTTACTCCAGGTCCCTGATGTGTGAGGATACCGGTCTTTCCTACGAAGAACCTTCTCCCAACAGTTTTTCTTTTAACTCTCCTTACGGCGCCTGCCCGGTGTGTAAGGGACTGGGAACAGTATACCAGGTGAGCATGGACGCCATCATCCCCAACCCGGACCTGAGCATCAACGAAGGAGGTATTGCTCCGTTAGGCGAAGAAAGGGAGGCCTTTATTTTTAAGCAGGTACAGCAAATTGCCAAAAAAAATAAGATCAGCCTGGATAAGCCCGTCAAGGACCTGCCGCCCAAAGCGATGAACCTGCTGCTGTATGGTAATGAAGCCGGGGAAGGAGATGCCGTACTGAACTTTGATGAGTCCCAAAGCGGCGGGCAGATATATGCCACGGAGTTTGAAGGGATCGTGAACCAGCTGAAGAGATGGTTTGCCGGCAGCAGCAGCGAGGGCATCCAGCGTTGGGTAGAACAATTCATGGAGCTGAGGACCTGTGATGCCTGCCAGGGAGACCGCCTGAAAAAAGACAGCCTCTGGTTCAAGATAGATGGAAAGAATATTGCGGAGCTGAGCACACTTAATCTCAATACACTGGCCCAGTGGTTCGAAGGCATTGAAGACCGTTTGTCAGACAAGCAAAACGCCATTGCAAAGGATATTTTAAAGGAGATCAGGGAACGCCTGGGTTTCCTCCTGAATGTAGGACTGACCTACCTGTCGCTCAACCGTTCTTCCAGGACGCTGAGCGGCGGCGAGTCCCAGCGCATACGGCTGGCCACCCAGATCGGGTCGCAGCTGCAGGGGATCACCTATATACTGGATGAGCCCTCCATCGGGCTGCACCAGCACGATAACCAGCGGCTGATTGCAGCGTTGCAGAACCTGCGGGATATCGGCAACAGCGTATTGGTGGTGGAGCACGATAAGGACATCATGATGGCCGCCGACTATCTCATCGATATCGGTCCAAAAGCCGGGTACCATGGCGGCCGTATCGTAGCGCAGGGCAAGCCCAAAGACCTGCTGAAGCTGGATACACTGACCTCTTCTTACCTTAACGGTCACCGGAAAATTGAGGTGCCGGCGGAACGCAGGAAAGGTAACGGCAAAACATTAGAGATAAAAGGCGCCAGCGGCAACAACCTGAAGAAGGTAAATGTGAAATTCCCGTTGGGGAAGCTGATCGTCGTGACCGGCGTCAGCGGCAGCGGAAAATCTACCCTGGTGAATGAAACCCTGTATCCCATCCTCAGCAGGCATGCGTACAATTCAAGGGTTCAACCGCTGGCATACAGCTCGGTGAAAGGGTTGGAAAATATTGATAAGGTCATAGAAATAGACCAGTCGCCGATCGGACGGACGCCGCGCAGCAACCCCGCCACCTATTGCGGGTTCTTCACGGAGATCAGGCAGTTATTTGCTGCCGTGCCGGAAGCCAAGATAAGAGGATACAATGCCGGCAGGTTTTCCTTTAATGTAAAAGGTGGCCGCTGTGATGTTTGTGAAGGAGGAGGTATGCGTGTAATAGAAATGAACTTTTTGCCGGATGTGTATGTGCCCTGCGAAAAATGCCAGGGCAAAAGGTATAACCGCGAAACCCTGGAGATCCGTTACAAAGGGAAATCCATCAGCGACGTGCTGAATATGACGGTGGATGACGCTGTGGAGTTCTTCCAGAATGTGCCATATCTCTACCGGAAAATAAAGGTATTGCAGGATGTGGGATTGGGATACATTACCCTGGGGCAGAACGCCGTGACCCTGAGCGGCGGGGAAGCGCAACGTGTAAAGCTTTCTACAGAGCTGGCAAAAAAAGATACCGGCAAAACATTTTACATCCTGGATGAGCCCACCACAGGACTGCATTTTGAAGATATACAGCACCTGCTGGCAGTACTGAACAAGCTGACCGACCGGGGAAATACCGTGCTGGTGATAGAGCATAACCTGGACGTAATAAAAGTGGCAGACCACGTTATAGATATCGGACCGGAGGGTGGCGATGGCGGAGGTTCCGTTGTATTTGAAGGAACCCCGGAAGCATTAATGAAATGCAAAGAAAGCTTTACCGGCTATTATCTCAACCTCGAAGTCAATCATCAAAAAAATTAACATGCAAAGAGTAATCGTAGATATGGATGAAGTAATGGCCGACACCATGGGAGCCATGGTAGAATGGTATACCAAAGAACACGGCCAGCCTTTGGATTATTCCAAAATGATAGGGTCATGGTCAAAAGGATTTCCTGACCAACACCAACCCCTGATAAAAGAAAGATTGTATTCCGAAGGTTTTTTCAGGCACCTGCCGGTGATGGAAGATTGCGTGGAAGTGCTGGAAGCCGTAAATAAAAAATATGAATTGTTTATTGTATCTGCAGCTATGGAGTTCCCGAATTCTTTAAGGGACAAGCTGGAATGGCTGAACGAACATTTCCCCTACCTCACCTGGCACCAGCTTGTACTTTGCGGAGATAAGCGTTTGGTATCCGGCGACTATATGTTTGACGATCATGTAAGAAACCTGGTGCATTTCCCGGGAAAAGCTTACCTGTATTCTACCATTATGAACGCGCATGAAACCGGCTACGACCGGGTTGCCAATTGGAAAGAGATCGCCGGCATCCTGTTATAAAGACACGGCAGCTACCTGCTGTTCCTTCTTCCAGTTAACACCGCGCTCTTTCAGGTAACGCAATACAAAATCGAAACAGGCTTTACTTTTACCTACAAACTCAGGTGGGAAAACGCCTTTCTCCGTGAATTGCTTATTGACAAGCAGGTTAACCCCTGCCGTGCAGGTATATCCTGTAGATCTTGCCATGGAACTGGTTTGAGATACTTTATCATATTGATCCAGCAGGCTGTAGCTGACTCTAACGGGTTGTTTGTCCTTTTCCCCCTCTACGGTTATTTTCATTACCGTAAATTCTTCCTCTTCCGGTAACAGTTGCCATTCTTTGAACAGTAGCGAGGAGGAAAATTCCAGCGGAGAAACCGGCACCCCCTTTACATTCACCGGATCCGTATCAAAAAAGCCTGCAGACTGCAGATCCGCGATCAGCTTACTGTGCCCCGGATAACGAAGCGTTTTTTCCTTCATATTGGGGATATGGCTCATCGTGAACAGCAGGGAGCGCAAGCCATCCGTGTTGAAGGCCTCCAGCTGCCCGATCTCCTCAAACTCCAGCAGCTCTACTTCGGTCAATGCAGGTTTTGTCACCACTCGTCCCGATTCCTGCAGCCGGGCAGGTCTTGTGTATTCCTCTATAACATCTATAGGAGAAAAAGGTGCTTTGTATTCAAACGGCTTTTTTCTTTTTTTAGGTAATCCGCCCACGTAACATTCAAAATTCTGAACGTTCATCTCCTCGTTGTATCTTCCCAGCACCAGGTTGCTCATGCCCGGGGCCACACCAAAATCCACAATGGCGGTCACATGTTTTTCCTTTGCCAGAGCATCCAGCTGTAAAATATCTTCCGGGGAAAAGGATATATCTACTATATTCTTACCCGCGGTGATCACTTTCTTTACCGTTTCGTACCCCATAAAGCCTGGCACCGCTGTTACCACCATGTCAAAGGGCTGAAGCAAAACGGTGTAATCTTCATTCGCACGAAGATCGTAAACAAGGGTCCTGATTTCGGGGTTTCGTCCGGAAAGTTTTTTGAGAGCCGCTTCACATCTGTCTATAGATGTAACAGAATACTGTTTAACCAGATCTTCCGCAATCGCTCGTCCTACCATTCCTGCACCCAGCACTGCAATGTTCATATAGGTTTTGTCTCTTTTTTGAATCTGCAAATTTACCCATTACACCGGAACCTGCATAAAATTTGAAAATCTTAACATATATCAATTCTGTGCTGAAAATATACCCGGTTACCATAACTTCAACCGCTGTTAACATGTACCTATGCTACGGAAAGTTGTCATTATTGGTCCCGAATCTACAGGTAAGAGCACTTTGTGCCGGCAGCTTGCAGAACATTACCAGACAGAATGGTGCCCTGAATATGCCCGTGAATATCTTTTGAAGCACGGGACCGATTACAGCTTTGACGACCTGCTGACCATCGCGAAGGGACAACTGGCGCTGGAAGAAAAGTATACCCTTGCAGCAGAAGCTGCCGGCAGGCAGGTGCTTTTTATCGATACGGATATGTATGTGATGAAAGTGTGGTGTGAATTCGTGTTCGGTAAATGCCATCCATGGATCCTTGACCAGGTAGTAGCGCGGTCTTACGATATGTACCTGCTATGCAATACGGATCTTCCCTGGGTAAAAGATGAGCTGCGGGAGAATCCAGACCTGGTATCCCGCCTGAAACTATATCACATCTATAAAGACCTTATGATCAACCAGTCTGTCCCGTGGGTAGACGTCAGCGGCGGCTACGACCAACGCTTTGAAACCGCCAGGCAAAATGTGGACAGGTTGTTGCGGTAGAGCAGATGCCTGTGGATAAGAAGCTACTCGCTAAAAAAACCCAAGGCATATGTAATCCTGTTTTTTCCTGCATCCTGTCTGGAAAGATATCACGATGCAGAAATACACTTTACTGACATGTTTGCTTTCATGTCTTATCAACACGGCTTTTGCAGGGGATAAACCCGTTAGCGCCACCTCTACGCTGAATACGGTAACTGTTTACCGCAGTGGCGCCGAGATGCGGCATAGCGCATCTGCCTTTTTACAGCAGGGAAATACAGAACTGCTTATCTATGGCGTGAGCAATGCCATCGACATGAACAGCATACAGGTAAATTGCCCTGCTACCGTTACCATCATGGGGGTGGAGTTCTCCACCGATTTTATGCAACCGGAAAAGCTGTCCGGCAGCATGAAGCAACTGAAGGACTCCCTTGAGATCAATACACTGGAGAAGCAAAAAGTCCAGGGCCAGATCACCACGCTTACAGAACTGCAGGACGTGCTCAAGGTCAATAAAGATATTAAGGGATCTCAAACCGGGGTGAGTGTGGCTGAGCTCATGAAGCTGATGGACTATTACCAGCAAAAATCGCTGGAGCTGCAGAAAGAGCTGGATGCTCAAAAAAGAAAAGCCGTATTATTAGATGAAACGATATCCCGGCTGTTGCACCAGCTGAGAGAAGAAGAAAAGAAGAATACCACAAAAGGCGGCAGGATCAGCTTACAATTGCTGGCGGCAGCGGCAGACAAGTACGATTTTACGATTTCCTATATCACGCCGAATGCATACTGGACACCCCATTACGATATTCGTGTAGATAATACCCGTAAACCGCTGCAATTGATATATAAGTCCAAAATAGTTCAAACTACCGGGATCGACTGGCAGAAGGTGAAGCTGTCCTTATCCACTTCGGTCCCCAGCCAATGGGGTAATGCACCTGTGCTGAAGTCCTGGTTCCTGAGCTATATCAACCCGGTGACAGCCATGGACGGAATACTGCAGGGGAAACTTGCCGGGATGGAAGTAACCAACAATCAATTACAGGAAGTGGTAGTAACCGGTTACGGTAATATCAGGATGCGCGGTACTTCCACGATTGATGAAGAAGAAAAAGAACCTTTAATTGTCGTGAACGGCACGCCGATGAGCAGGTCAGAGTTTTCTAAACTCAGTCCTTCCGTTATTAAAAAAACAGAAGTGTTGAAAGAAGCAGCGGCAACATCCATTTACGGTGCCAGGGCCGCTGGCGGCGCCATTATTATCACCCTGAAAGATGGATTGGACGATTATGTAACGGTGAGCGACAATGAGCTGAATGTGGTCTTCGATATCGCCCTGCCCTATGACGTCCCTACCAATGGCAAAGCCCAGACAGCCATCCTGCAGGAATATGCCGTACCTTCCGGTTATAAGTTCTATGCCGCACCCCGACTGGACAGGGATGCCTACCTGCTGGCAGATATAACCCAATGGGAGAAACTGAACCTGCTACCCGGCGAGGCCAATATCATCCTGGAAGGTACCTATGTAGGCAAGTCATTTATTGATCCGGCTGCCATTTCGGATACCATGAACCTCACAATGGGCAGGGATAAAAGGGTGGTGGTGAAAAGAGAAAAGCTGACCGACCTCAGCAGCACGCGGTTCCTGGGCAGCAATAAAGTCCAGAAGCTGACCTATGAAATAACGGTCCGTAACACCAAAAAGGACACAATCCAGCTATTGGTGAAAGACCAATACCCGATCGCTACACTGAAAGATATAGAAGTTGACCTGACGGACAGGGGAGATGCTGTGGTGGACAAAGAAACCGGCTTATTATCCTGGACGCTATCGCTGGCGCCCAATGAAACCAGGAAATTACGGTTCAGCTATAGTGTAAAATACCCGAAAGACAGGAGCATCAACCTGCATTAATAGACGTAACTTATAACATTAAAAAAGGAGCCGAATGGCTCCTTTTTATGATAACTAAGCTTTTTCAAACCTTTCTTCCACTTTTTTCCAGTTGATCACATCCCAGATAGCTCCCAGGTAATCCGGGCGCTTGTTCTGGTATTTCAGGTAGTAGGCATGTTCCCATACATCCACACCCAGTATCGGGGTACCTTTTACTTCCGCCACATCCATCAGGGGGTTGTCCTGGTTAGGTGTGCTGCTGATTTCCAGCTTGCCGTCTTTTACGATCAGCCATGCCCAACCGCTTCCGAAACGTCCTGCTCCCGCGGCAGCAAATTTGGTTTTGAACTCGTCAAAGCTGCCGAAAGCAGCGTCTATAGCCGCAGCCAGCTTGCCGGAAGGCTTACCGCCGGCCTTAGGCGCCAGGGTTTCCCAGAAAAAAGTATGGTTCCAGTGTCCGCCACCGTTGTTGCGCACAGCAGGACTAATGCTTCCTGCATTTGCCACCAGCTCTTCCAGGGATTTGTTCTCGTTCGGTGTGCCGGCAATGGCTTTATTCAGGTTATCCACATAAGCCTGATGATGTTTGCCGTGATGTATCTGCATGGTTAACGTATCTATTGTTGGTTCCAAAGCATCATGCGCATATGGTAGCGCCGGTAAAGTAAAAGCCATAATTCTACAATTTTATAGTTGAGAAAATTAATATCCGGATCACAAAATTACGCAAGTATTCCCTTACTGTATCTTATTTTATTATCAATGTTTTATATAGGGTATTTGTGTTTTCTATCAGGAGTGGTGTTTTCGAAAAAACTTTGGAAATGGATGAAATAGTTTGTTGGGAAATACGAAAATTCCCTATTTTTGCCGCCCTTAATCGCTGATAGTGATATAAGCAGGTTAAGGTATTATTCCTCCTTAGCTCAGTTGGTTAGAGCATCTGACTGTTAATCAGAGGGTCTCAGGTTCAAGTCCTGAAGGGGGAGCTGATAATCATCAACTTATAAAGGTCGCTAACAGTGACCTTTTGTTTTTTGCAAACAAT
>CAKSVK010000079.1 GCA_934502905.1 uncultured Chitinophagaceae bacterium | reverse complement strand
AAGGAGTGTTAAAAATAGAAGGCGACCAGTCGTTGATTTATATAAAGCCCATACCGAACTGTTATGCAGGCGAACATCATCCTGTATTTTGCTGGACAGGAAGTGGTTATACATTCACAAAAATAAAATTACAGGCAAAGCAGACATTCCGGTATTATACTGCCCAGCTTGAAAATGAAAAAGATTTGTTATTTACCGCATGGTGGTACGATAATGGCTATACATATACCACAGAACAATGGCAATGGAGATGGGAGATGCTGAAAGGAAAACATCCCTATGCGTTAATAAACATAACTACTGCTACGGAAGCAGAACTGGAAAAAGAGATAAAACGATTCAAACAAACAGTTAATCTTAAAAAGTTATGGAACAACAAGCTGTAAAGTTCTTTGTACGCGAAGACTCCATTGTCAGAAAAATATGGGGAAAAGCAGATACCGTTCTCTTCATCTTTGCAGGCGCTTCTGCGGAGTTTGCCCTGAACAAATCCGTAGACTGGCTATATTTCACAGGAAAAATTCCTGCCGACCCGATCGGTCGTTTGTTCTCTACCGTTAGCTATGCCCGCAACATTATATTTTCGGATATACACCAGGCATTGCATACCATCGACCGCATGAACAGCATTCATGGGGCCGTAGAAAAATCAAGAGGCGGAAAAATTCCCCCGCACGCTTTCCGGGATGTGCTGTTTATGCTCATCCACTACTCTATTGCTTCCTTTGAGCTGCTGGAACATCCGCTTTCCACCGAAGAAAAAGAAGAAGTGGTAAACGTATTTACCCGTGTGGGCAGAAGGATGGAAATAGAAGACCTCCCGAGTGACTATGAAAGCTGGCAAAAAATGTATGCAGATCACCTGAGCAACAATCTGGAGAGGAGCAAATATACCGACGACCTGTATGTGCAGTATAAAAAACACCTTGGCGTATTCCGGTATTACATCCTGCTGAACGTACAATGGATGATCGCTTCTGCGAAAGTTAAAAGCCTGCTGCGGTTGAAAAGAATGGCATTTTTTTCTTCAGTGATCTCATTTTACAAATTGTGCAAAACCATAAAAATAGACGGCTTCCTGAAAAATATGCTCTTGCCGGATGCTTACCGGTCAGAGATCAGGAACCTTGATATCTATCCGGGTTGAGACAAAAACAAACCCCGGAAATTCCGGGGCAAGATTTTGGTAGGGATTCAGAAACGGGCTGGATTCCTGCAATATATGGAAATCACTCCGGCAATCCATCCTGCACCGACCCGTTCAGGCCGGGATGCCGGTATATGACCTTTCCCTGTATCATCGTCATGCTCACCTGTATGTTATCATCAAACAGAATGATATCTGCATCCATTCCTTTCTTCAATTCTCCTTTTTTACCTGCAACGCCTGCTATACGCGCCGGGGTAGCCGAAATCATGCGGACAGCCGTATGCAAGGATACACCCGCATGCCCGACCATCGTACGCACCAGCCTGTCAGCAGTAGCCACGCTGCCGGCAAAAGCCGTACGATCCGGCAGCTTTGCCACCCCGTCTTCAACGATCACCTTCATTCCGTTTACTTTATGCCCCAGCATACTATCTCCCTCCGGCATGGCAGCCGCACGCATGGCATCCGTAATAAGGGCAGTGCGTTCAGGTCCTTTTATCTTCATGATCAATTGCAGCAGTGGTGCCGGTAAATGAGCGCCATCGGCAATGATCTCTACATCCATTTCATCGATCAGGTATCCGGCTTCTACCACACCGGCATAACGGTAAGCATTCCTCCGTGTTACACCACTCATGCCCGAATAAAAATGTGTCGCCAGTGTATAACCTTCCCTGAATGCCGCCAATGCTTCTTCATACACTGCATCCGTATGCGCTATAGCCGGAAGAATACCCTGCGACACCATATGCCGTCCGAACTCAATAGCTCCCTTACGTTCGGGCGCAGCACTCCATCTTTTTATGGAGGCCGTATGCGACAGTATCTCTTTGTATTCTGCCGGGTCCGGATCGCGGATGTACCGTGGATCCTGGGCGCCACGCTGATTCATGGCAAAATAGGGCCCCTCGAGGTGTAACCCCAGGAACTGAGCGCCGTCCCTGTTTTTGTCTTTAGCGGCATCGTAAGTGAGCACCGATTGGATAATACCCTCTTTATCACTGGTAAGCGTGGTAGGCCACATAGCGGTAGTTCCGTAGCGGGCATGTGTTTCCGCCACCCTAAGATATGCCTCTACGGTATTGTCCATAAAATCGTGTCCACCGCCCCCATGCACATGAATGTCTATAAAGCCGGGAGAAACGTACCTCCCACCGGCATTTATTTCTTCTGCATCCGGCACATCCATATCGCGGTCACTGATCTCAGCTATTTCTTTTCCGCATATAAGAATGGTGCCTTCCCGGATACCGGTGGGTGTAATGATCTTTCCGTTATGAATTTTAGTATAGGGAACAGGCATAACTAAGGAGCCAGATTTAGTTCGTAAAAGCAGGTAGTAAGCAACACGGGGGTATATCCCCAATCTCATTTTATGCAAGGTTCCCGGTTGGTAGGGACACCGACCGGTAAAGTACTCTACCGGCGGGTATTCCACCCCGCCAGCGAAAATATCAATTCAGGTACTTTACAATATCTTCGCTCATCGGGTTGGTTTTGCTGGAAAACACGGTGATCAGCTGGCCGTTTTCATCGACAAGAAACTTTGTGAAATTCCATTTTATAGGATCCTTTATTCCCTTCTTCTCCGCTTCTTCCACCAGGTATTTGAATAGTGGATGCATATCCTTTCCTTTTACAGATACCTTAGCCGCCATCGGGAAGGAAACACCGTATTTTTGTTCACAAAACTCCTTGATCTCGGCATTTGTGCCAGGTTCCTGCCGCATAAAATTATTAGCCGGGAAGCCAATCACCACCAGCTTATCCTTATACGTTTTGTATAAAGTTTCCAGATCCTTATACTGGGGTGTAAATCCGCATTTGGAAGCCGTATTCACGATCAGGACTTTCTTTCCTTTATAAGCAGATAGATCAAGGGGCCCTCCCTCCAGCGATTCCACCTTAAAATCATAAATAGAAGAAGCAACCGTAAAGAAAACAGCTACCATTAATAAGCGTATCATATACTGTATTTTTATTTTAAATGAATGAATTGCGCAAAACGATCCGGAAGAAGACGGTAGTGCTAATATACGAATTCCGGTAATGATGCGGGTGATTTTAACATAAAGCCTCCAGTTCCGTTGTGGCAATTTTTAGTACGGCTTGTCAAAAAGAGTCATTAATTTTAATTTCTACTCCCTTGGGATTTTCCCTGATACCGATTTTTTAATCATTCAAACCAATATATTATGGCTAAAAAAATTTTGATGTTTGCCGGCGATTTCGTGGAGGATTACGAGCTGATGGTTCCCTACCAGGCCCTTTTATCGGTAGGCTGCGAGGTAGATGTGATTTGTCCGGGAAAGAAAAAAGGTGATAAGATAGCGACTGCTATACATGATTTTACGGAATTTCAAACCTACCTGGAATACCGGGGCCATAATTTTGAGATCAATAAGGATTTTGACAGCGTGAACCCTGTCGACTACGATGGACTGTATGTTACCGGCGGCCGTGCACCGGAATATATCCGCCTCGACCGGAAGGTGCTGGAATATACCCGTCATTTTTTTGAAGCCAACAAGCCTGTTGCCGCCATCTGTCATGGCATACAGATATTAACGGCAGCCGGTGTGGTGAAAGGGCGTACGCTCACCAGTTATGCAGCTGTTGGCCCGGAAGTAACCCTTGCCGGAGGTAATTATAAAAATGTGCCGCCCACAGAGGCGGTAGTAGACGGCAACCTGGCTACCTCTCCTGCCTGGCCCGGCCACCCTGCTATTCTGAAAGCATTTTATAAGCTGCTGGGGATCGCGATCGGATAAGCAGCACCCAGACCTTCCAACGCTATCTCCTGACCATTTTTCCGGTAGCTTTTTTTATCGTATAAAAATGGCACTGGTTTTGCTGTGCGCCGGCCGGCTTGCGTTCCCCTTGCCGGAACTACCCGGTAGCATTGGCTGTCAGGTTCACTCTTTATACAGTATATAAAGGAAAAAAGACCGGAGAAACACCCGAAACAATCCATGAAGATCTCCGGAAAATTTTTCCATACTGTCATCGGCTATTTCTCTCCGGCTCATGCAGCATATTCAAAATATCTGCTGTCTGTATATGTAATAATATTAACTTTGATTTATGAAATATTAACTTTGATTAAGGTTTCAGGAAAACAAAGTTAATTCCGACACCCTTCGGGAAAAGAGAAAACATTTTATTCACAACAATTAACTTCAAATCAAACCACTATGCTGATTGCTTTGCGACATGCTGTCATGCTTATTTTTACAGCATGCATGGTATTTTCATTTGCGCAGGCCCAGACTGTAACGGGTACCGTTATGGACAACAAGGCCGCAGCGCTTTCCGGAATCTCAGTTATTGTAAAAGGTACAAGTAAAGGAACCATGACCAATAGCGACGGGGTTTTTACATTGAATGATGTAGCCGCCGGCTCGAAATTGGTTTTTTCAGGCGCCGGGTATATTACCCAGGAGGTGGATGCCACCCCGGGCACCGATATGAACATCGTTTTAGAAATGTCGGTAGGTGATTTAAACGAGGTGGTGGTGATCGGATATGGTACTGCCCGTAAAAAGGACGTAACAGGCGCCATGGTAACCATCGCTGAAAAAAACTTCAACAAGGGTATCATCACCAACCCCGACCAGCTGATCCAGGGTAAAACCCCCGGGGTAATGGTCGTTAACAATACCGGTCAGCCGGGCGGTTCTGTTACAGTGAGGATAAGGGGTAACTCTTCTATCCGCGCCAGTAATAACCCCCTGTTTGTGCTGGATGGAGTACCTATGTCCGGGAACTCTCCCTTACCTGCGGGCAGGGGCGGATTTACCTCCGACAGGGGAAACCCCCTTACCTATCTTAACCCCGGGGATATTGCCAGCATGGACATCTTAAAAGATGCTTCCGCTACAGCAATATACGGTTCAAGAGGTGCTAACGGTGTCGTTATCATTACTACGAAAAAAGGAAAAGCCGGTGAGCCGGTAGTATCTGCAGGCGTATCTGCCGGTGTGTCCAATTTGCGGGAGCGTCCAAAAGTTTTAACTTCCTCTCAGTTCCGCGAAGCGTTGAAATACTACACACCCAACGATGCTGCCACCTCAGATTTTGGCGATGATGTAGACGCTTTCAAAGCAATCACCAGGAGCGCCATTACCCAGAACTATTATGCAGATTTTTCCGGTGGTACCGAGTATGGTAAATACCGTCTTTCTGCCGGGGTGCTCAACCAGGAAGGTATTATGAGGAACTCAGACCTCAGGAAATACACATTGAATTTCACCGGTAACTACCGGTTCCTGGAAAATAAAAGGCTCGGACTCGATTTCTCAGCCTTCATCACCCAGATGAATAACCAATATGCTCCTATTGACGTAGGCGTGGGCGCCGACGGTAATATTGTTTCACAGGCATTGAACTGGAACCCTACCCGTTCTTTAAGGGATGACCAGGGGAACCTTACCTTTATAAATACTTTTGCCCGCAACCCCCTGGCGAGCCTGGCGGCTTTCAAGGACAAGGCTGTGAGCAATACGCTGGTGGCTACTATTTCACCGTATTACAAAATAACCGATGACCTGGAGTACCGCTTCACCTATAGTGCCATGAGGCTGACCGGTAACAGAACAGGCAGGTACCGGGCCGGTATCATCGACCCGTCGGCAGAAGCCAACGAACAAGCATTTGTATCCAACAACGGGGAAACCAACCAGCAAATGACACATACGCTTTCTTTCAACAAGCAGGTGTCTACCGACTGGAATATCAACGCGGTAGCAGGTTACGAATTCCTGGATTACGACTTCAATAACAGTAAGGCATTCGGGGGCGGCTTCCGGTATTTCGGACTGGATTATTACAACTACCTGCAATATTCAGCCATCAATTCCCGCGAAATATCGTCCTACAGAAGTCCAACCAACCAATTGCAGTCTGTTTTCCTGCGTGGTGGCTTTAACTACCTGGACAAATATCTGCTTACCGCTACTGTAAGAAGGGATGGTTCTACAAGGTTTGGTTCCAACAATCAATACGCTACTTTCCCCTCGCTGGCTTTGGCATGGAATATTGCCCAGGAAGCGTTCTTGAAAGACAACAATAACATCAACCAGCTGAAGCTGCGGTTAGGCTGGGGTAAAACGGGTAACCAGGAATTTCCGTCCGGCGCCTCCCTGGATCGTCTGACTTTCGGAACACAAAGCATCAGCCAGGCTAACTACGGCAACAAAGACCTTAAATGGGAGACTTCCGCCACCATTAATGCCGGTATTGACTTTGCTATACTGGACAACCGGATTTACGGTTCTGTTGATTATTTCAACAAAAAAACGACCGATGCCTTGTTTGAACAAACCCTGGCACAACCTGCACCGGCAGGACGGATATGGGTAAACCTTGATGGTGAAGTAGTAAACAAGGGTTGGGAAATTGCATTGACCGGAAATATTATCAGGACAAATGACTGGAACTGGGATGTTACCGGAAATGTTACCTTCCTGAAAAACAGCGTAAGTGGTCTGTTAGGATATTATGAAACGGGCGCTTTAAGAGGTCAGGGATTTTCCGGTGTAACCGGTCAGCGTATGGTGAACGGACAACCGCTTAACGTATGGTACCTGGCTATTTTTGAAGGAATCGACCCTCAGACCGGTATGAGCATGTACCGTGGCCAGGATGGCAGCAAAAGCTCGACCAACGACCCGGCCCTGAACAAGTTTTATGCCAATAGTCCGAACCCGACTACGCTGCTGGGTATTTCTACCAACGTTACCTACAAGAACTTCTCGCTGGGTGCCAATATGAACGGCGCCTTCGGACACTATCTGTTCAATAATACAGCCGCCACTACCCTGGGGATCAGCAACCTGTCTTTAAGGAATATCGGTTCGTCATTTTACAACACCAGTGTAAAAGAGTCTACCTCTAACTCCGCCGCCGCTTCAACACGGTACCTGGAAAAAGGCAACTACCTGAAAATGGCAAACCTTACCCTGAGCTACAAGGTAGGCGATGTTGGCAGGTTATTTAAGAACCTTAATGTTTCTCTTACCGGACAAAACCTGTTTATTATTACCAAATACACCGGTTTCGATCCTGAAGTGAATACGGATGGTGCTACCAACGGCATTCCTTCACTGGGTATTGAGTATTTGCCTTATCCTCCGGCCAGAAATATATTACTTGGAATAAACTTCTCCCTTTAAATAAATCATTGTCATGAAATCGAATTTCTTATTATATCTGTTAGCGTTAGGCTTTCTTACATCCGGGTTGAACTCCTGTACGAAGCTTAATGAAGAATTTAATAGCGAATTGCAGGAAGGCAGCTCCAATGTAGACCCCGGCGGTCTGCTGGTGACAGCCTACACTTCGTTGAATCAACCGTACCAGCAGGATCAGCGATGGGTGCTGCAGGAAATAACCACCGATGCGGCAATAGCGCCTACACGTGGCGGTGACTGGGATGACAACGGAATTTACCGTGCCCTTCACCAACACGCCTGGAATGCTGATAACGGATTTATGAACAGCACATTTGTAAGTTTGGGCACCGCCATCTACAATGCAACCAATGTATTGAAATTTAACCCCAGTTCGCAACAGGCAGCAGAAGCCCGGTTCATACGTGCGCTGGCCATATTTGACATGGTAGACCTGTATGGTGTTGCACCCATCAGGGAAGGAGATGCGCTGGAGGATTTCCGGATCGCACCCAAAGTAATGCAGCCGCAGGAAGCCATAGATTATATTATCAGTGAGCTGAATGCAATCTTAAATGAACTTCCTAACAACGGCCCTACCATCGCTTATGTTGCCAACAGAAATGCAGCAAAGACATTGCTGATGAAGGTGTACCTGAACAAGGGCACTTTCCTGAACAGGCAATCTCCCGCATTTGATGCGGCCGACATGAGCCAGGTGATCACCCTGGCAAAAGAAATTACCGCATCAGGATTGTACAGCGTATCCGCTCCCGGCAAATATTTTGACAATTTTGCACCGGATAACGATGTAAAATCCACAGAGAACATTTATACACTGCTGAATAAAAACGGCGAAAGAGGCGGTGGAGTAGACAGAACCTGGAATACCATTGCCCACTATAATATGCTTCCGGGCGGATGGAACGGATGGTGTACTTTGTCTGACTTTTATGATAAATTCCAGGAAGAGGATGAAAGAAGAGGCATATACTATGCATACGATGCAGATACCACTTCTAACAAAACAAAAGGCTACCACAGGCAAAATGTTGGCTTCTTTGCAGGGCAGCAATACAGCCGGATAACAAATGAGCCGTTAATGGCAAGAAATCCCGCAAATGCACCCCTGGTATTTACCAGGGAGGTAACCATACGTACATCCGGCGCTACCCTTGAAACAGCCGGTATTCGCCCGATGAAATATGCATATGACTACGGCGTTACCGGACAAAGGAATAACGACTGGGTGGTATTCCGCTATGCGGATGTATTACTGATGCAGGCTGAAGCCATACTACGCGGCGGCAGCGGGGGCACCGAAACCGAGGCACTGGCGCTGGTTAATGATATCAGAAGCAAGCGCGGAGTACCCGCTTTAGCCTCTTTAACCTTAGACAATTTATTGGATGAGCGCGGACGGGAGCTGTACTGGGAAGGCTGGAGAAGAGAAGATCTTATCCGCTTCGGAAAATTCCTGCAACCATTCCAGGAAAAACCCCAAACATCCGATGCCAAATATCTGCTTTGTGCAATACCGAGCCAGCAAATTGCTGTAAATCCCAACCTTACACAGAATCCGGGATATTGATCCGGTCATCTGAACGATTAATAAAAAAGCCGCCTCTATCATGGGGCGGCTTTCATTTTTAGTGGTATATCCTTAGTTCACCTTGTAATCGAATGCATCTACCCATTCGTTCATTAAAACAAGCTCCTCCTTCGTCAAATGAATATTGATTGCTGCCGCATTCTCTACTGCCTGCGCTGCATTGCGGGCACCTGCCAATGCAACCGTAATGCCTGGCCGCTCAATTGTCCAACGCAGCACCAACTGCCCCAGGGTTGCCTTTTTAGCTGCTGCAACAGTCCGCAACTTCTGCAGCAGCTCGTCTACCCTTTCCAGGTAGGGCGACTGGAACCTGGGTAACCTGGCACGATGGTCTCCTTCCTGGAAAGCATACCCTGGTTTGATCTTTCCGGTCAGCAAGCCTCTTTCCATAGGCGAATATGCCAACACGGATTTTTGATGCCGGATACAGTAGGGAACCGTCTCCAGTTCCACATCCCTGTTCACCATGCTGAACGGGATCTGGTTAGATACCAATGACAACGTTTTTTCAGCTTCCGCCATCTGTTCTGCATTGTAATTACATACCCCTGCATAACGGACCTTTCCCTGCTCAACCAGCTTTGTCACTGCTTCAAAAGTTTCCTGTATCGGCGTCGTCAGGTCCGGCCAATGGATCTGGTAGAGGTCAATATAATCTGTGTTCAGCCTTTTCAGGCTCTGCTCACATTCATAGATAATACTTTCCTTTCCTGCATACCTGTATATATCGATCGGCTTTCCACTGTTGTCCTGGCTGTTGAATGCAAGGTTTCCCTTTACCAGGTCCCAGCGCATACCAAATTTGGTTAGTATCTGCACTTTATCTCTTGCTATCCCGCGGATCGCTTCTCCTACAATTTCCTCGCTGGTCCCCTGCCCGTACACAGGGGCGGTATCTATGGAAGTGACGCCCGCATCGTATGACGCCCTGATGGCCTCAACGGCATCCTTTCTCTCCGTTTTCCCCCACATCCATCCGCCTGCGGCCCATGCCCCGAAAGTAATAGCCGATACCTTTAGATCTGATTTGCCTAATGTCCTGTATTCCATTGTATGTCTTTTATATTGATCAATAAATATAGTGTAGGAAATGTTGTTTCATTGGAATGCGAAACAGCATTCGTGCAAATTTCGTAATAAGTATGCAAACAAAATGGCGATTGGGAGAAGATGATCATTCCAGGTTTAAATGGTTATTTTATTTTTACCTTTTTTAAACAATAGAAGAAAGAAATACAGGTCACAGGTTTTGGCCACCCATCGCACCGCTGCTACAAAACCTACGCCAGGGTTAAAAACAAAAAACGATATTACTTCACCTCCACCTTCGGCAGGCGTTTGATATCCAATATAGCAACCGGCGGATAAAAACGTTGCTTGTATTCCGGGCGTTCGTATATCTTTTCCGCTATATCCATGCCATCAACTACGCGTCCGAAAGCGGCATAACCCAATCCATCTGCGTTGTTGGCACCACCGAAATCAAACCCCGGCTCATCTTCCATCATGATAAAAAATTCTGAAGTAGCTGTTCCGGGCTCAAAACGGGCCATGGATATCACACCGCGCTTATGCAGAATACCTGTTTGCTGAGTGGATTCATGGGGTATTTTTTTAAACTTCTCTTTCAGATCCGGGTTTGCTTCCCATACCCCCGCCTGTATGAGGTGGGCATGCAAAGAGCCGGTGACCTGGTTATCCCGGCGCAGTATCCGGTAAAATGAAGTATTTTTAAAATAGCCTGAGTCAATATTTTCCAAAAAGGCAGCCGCCGTTGCGGGAGCCTTATCCATGAACAGTTCCACTACTATATTACCGAACTTTGTTTCTATCACTACTGCAGGATTATCATAATTCCTTGGCTCCTTACATCCCGTTATTACGAAGAGTGTCAAACACAAGACCAGGCACCGTTGAAAGAAATGCAGTTTCATACAGACAAATGTATTGTCATTTTTTAAATTATCCGCCGGAAGCTTATTTTCACTGTATACCTATTTCACGGCATGTAATATCTGGTATTTCTTCGGCGTAAGACTGGTTATGGACTTGAATTGCTGGTTGAAATTGGAAAGATTCTGAAAGCCGCTCTGGTAACAAACATCGGCAACAGATATCTTTTCATTGATCAGCAATTTGCAGGCATAGCCGATCTTCAGTTCTATTACAAACTGTGTGTATGATTTACGGGTCCTGTTTTTGAAATACCTGCTGAATGCCGTGGGACTCATATTAGCAACCCCTGCCGCCCTGGAAAGACTTATATCTTCCTGGAAGTTATTCATAATATATTCGTATACCCTTTTTAATCTGTCCGAATCGGCATAATGGATAGAATTGGTAAATCCTTCAGAAGAAAGTTCCTCAATATCTTCTGTTTCAGCAAGCAGGTGTAATATTTTCAATAGCTGTAATATCCGTTCCGCCCCGGTACTGGTTTCCATTAAACGCATGATACCGGCTATGGACCTTGCCTCTTTTCTCTGCACCTTCAATCCCCTGCCGGAACGCTCCAGCAGCCGTTTTATCCTGTACATTTCCGGGAGGCTGAAAAAAGAAGCACCGAGGAAATCTTCCAGGAAATGAATTACCAGCGCTTCAGACACGCCCTTTACCTTTTCATCATTGCGCCAGGTATGCGGCAGGTCCTTCCCGATAAAAATAAGGTCTCCTGCCTCAAACCGCTCTATATGATCACCCACCATGCGGCTGCCATAGCTTTTTTCAATCAGGGTTAGCTCATATTCTTCGTGAAAATGCCAGACACCGGGAAAATGATCGGTATAGGCATACCGGTTGACACTGAAGGAAGCTTTCTCGGGAACATTTACTTTGATCAGGAGCGGCTGCATATCTACTCCAATATTAAGCAATAATTCAATAGCCCGTTTTGACATTCCACGAACGGTCATTCCGGCATATCCAGCCCAACAATTTATTACCCCGGAACACCTACTAATTCCTGTAGTAACCACTGGAAATTAATAATGATCCGTTATCAATTTTATTGAAATGTCATCGATAACAAGTGGTTTGTGGGGATACAAACCGCGGTGCGCGCCACGGTCAGTGTCTCCACCGACCGAAAAAATAATTTTGATACCTGTTCATTGTAAAATGCATTAAGCAAAAAGCTTAATGATCCTTAACTTAATGGTTTGTAAAATCAGATACCGTTTTTTGTACGAACTAAATAGGGTTCTTATTAATAAGTTCCCCGCTTCAGTTACCCCCCCGCATTTGTGTAGCAATAAAATGTTCCGGCATTGCCTTCATCAGTGACAGAAGTTCTGCGCATGCATACGCCAGGACCGCAAAGACAAAACGTTCTAAAGAGGGATCATTTTCTTAACGCTTCATCCAATCTTCGCATAAACGATCAGCACCAGCCCTATCATATAGAGCAGGAACATGGCATACAGTAAACGGTTTGTTCCGGGGGGTGCCAGCTTAAACTCCTGCCAGATGAACACGCCCCAGATGGCGGCTATCATAGCATTACCCTGCCCGAGCCCGAAGGAAATGGCAAAACCTGCCTGCCCGGCAGAGAGGATGCTCAACACCAGTCCGGTTCCCCAGATAATGCCACCCAGCACCCCCATCAGGTGATCCCTTTTGCTACCAGCAAAATAATCACGATAACCAACCGGAGGTCCTTTTACCGGCTTTTTCATTAAAATAGTATTGAATATAAAATTGCTCAGCAGCACCCCCGCTCCAAACAGCACAGTTGCCGAATAAGGTCCTACCTTACCGGGTTCCGGACTGGCAAAATCAGGGTACATAGCACCGGCAATAAAACGATAGAAAAAACCGAACAGCATCCCCGCAATAACAGACAGCAGGATACCCCTTAATGATATTTCATTTTTGGTAGCGGATAAACGTTTATAAGCCGCGGCAGATAATATGATCGCCAACATGACCATCAATACCCCTGAGAACAGGAATAATTTATTTCCCTGCGGCATGGCGATATAATTAGTAACCACACCCAGCACCAACCCAAACCCCGCACCTACCGGAAACGCCACCGACATGCCCGCAACAGCAATAGCCGCTACAAACAGGATATTGGCAGCATTAAATATTATGCCGCCGGTAATAGCAGACGATATATTTTCCGCAGAAGCCTGCCGGATATCCTGGCCAAAGCTCCAGCCTGCACCGCTGGATGAACCGAGCGTAACAGCAAACAGCAGGGTCACCCATACAATCCCGATAACATAGTCCCAATAGAACAGCTCAAACCGCCAGCCTTTGCTGACCAGCTTCTGCATATTGGGCCAGCTGCCCCAGCATATCATGGTGATAACAGATAAAACAACAGCCAGAGAATAGGTATCCACTGTAAACATAGTAAGCGTTTTAAACTATTATGTCGGTGATTATAATAATGCAGATCTGTTACCCGGAGATTTTGACGTTTTTGCCCTATGTTCCGGGTTTTCTTAAAACTACCGGTTATACTACCCTGTTATGAACATTCCCGGTTGTAAGCCCACGCACTACTTCTTCGGCAGCCATACGCTGCAAGGCTGGCACACTCCTTTCGCTATACCAGGCCGTATGAGACGTAAGGATCACGTTACTGCATTTCCTGAGCGGATGGTCTCCCGGTAACGGTTCCTTTTCAAAAACATCCAGCCCCGCAGCCAGCGTTCCGTCACCCAAGACCTCCGCCAGGGCTTCTGTATCCACCAATCCGCCACGGGAGGTGTTGATAAGAATAGCGCCTCTTTTCATTCGTCGTAATACATCCTTATTTATGATATGATGTGTTTGTTCCGTCAACGGCAAATGCAGGGAAATCAGGTCGGCTGTATCTACTATTTCTTCAAATGTGGCATAGGAAACGCCGTGCTTCTCTATTTCCTCTTTTGATACATAGGGATCACAGGCTGTTCTCCTGAACCCGAAGGGTACAGCCCGCTTCAATACCTCCCTTGCAATCCTGCCAAAACCGATGGTAGCAAACTTCATTTCACAAAAAGGTAATGCAGGTTGTGGCGGAACGATCTGCCACTCACCGGCGATTAATCGGTTGTGCGTTGCTGTTATCTGCCTGGCCAACGCAAGCGCAAGGGACACCGTGTGGTCTGCCACTTCTGCAATGCAGTAATCCGGTACATTACATACAACAATTCCTTTTTTCTTTGCTGCTTCCAGGTCCACATTATCTACCCCAATACCATATCGCACAATCAGGCGGCATTGCCGCAGCCCCCCGATCACTGATGCCGTTACCGGCGCCCATTGCACCAACAGTGCAACAGCATCCGCGCCGTGCTCCAATACTTCCTCCTGGGTTTTGCACTGGGCAGCCTGCAGGTAAAAGCCGGCGCCGGTTATCAGGGTTTCTTCCTGGTGAATGGCTTTAAATCCGTAATCCGTTATCAGTACTTTTTCCATAGCTGTTATTCAAATACGATCACCGATTTTATATGATTTCCCCTGGCTTCCAGCATATCCATAAACGCTTCTTTTCCCTGCTCCAGCGAGTAATAATGTACCCATGATGCCATATCCACTTTTTGTTGTGCTATCAATACCAGGGCATCCTCCATATCCTGTTGTGTGGCAGCATAACTTCCCATCACCGTTTTCTCTGACAACACAATATCGTAGCTGAACAACGACTTGCTGTTGTTATGCAGTCCAATGATCAGCAAGGTGCCACCGGGTTTTGTAATTTCCAGACCTATGTGATTGGTTTGTGCAGAACCAACCGCATCTATCACAAGATCCACCGTACCCTCGTCGAACATTTGAGGCAAAACATTAAAAATATCTTCCTCTGCCGGATTGATAACATCGCCGGCGCCGATGCTTTTTGCCACAGCCAGTCTTTCCGGACGGATATCAGATACAATTACCCTGGCCTCCCGCAAAACATTGAATGCCTGCAGTGCCGCCAACCCTATGGGTCCCGCACCGATCACCAGGACATTTTTTATATCCAGATGACTTGTAAGCCGCACCAGGTGCACGCCGTTGGCGAGTGGCTCCGTAAGGCAGGCCTGCCTGGAATCTGTACCGGCAGGCATGGCTATCAGGGAAGAAGCCGGTACATTCACATAAGCGCCGAAAGCACCATTCCTGTGCATTCCGAATATCTGGCGGCTGGCGCATAAATTACTCTTTCCCTCTTTGCACCGCTCGCACTCACCGCAGGAAACAACCGAATTGCTGACAGCGGTATCTCCCTGTTTCCAACCTGTTACAGACGCTCCTGTACGCTCTACGATACCACAAAATTCATGTCCCATAATCAGCGGAGGAAACCGCCGGGGACTTTTTGTCTTAAATGATTCCAGTTCGCTGCCGCATATTCCGCAAGCGCTCACTTTCACCAGCACTTCATCTTCCGCTATAGCGGGTTCGGGAAGCTCCTTCAACAGTAACTCATTATAAGCAGGATAGTATAAAGTTTTCATCAATCAATAAATTGGTATTTCGGTATAGACAGTATGACCCCGGTGGCTTATCAACAACAAGGCATATATAAAATTCATTCTACATACCAGACTAGTCTACTTTTGCAACGGCGCGGATAGGCGACCCGTCTCTACCCTTAAAGTTCAACGGGAAACCCATGAAAGTAAACTGGTCCGGCACATTATCCAGGTTGGCCAGGCTTTCTACCACCACTATTTCGGCAGGTAATAAAATATGGTGCAATTCGTACCAATCCTTTCCCGGCGTAGGCATATCCATACCCAGTAAGCGTATTTTTTTACTTACGAGAAATTTGGCTGCTTCCTGTGTAAGGGATGGAAAGTCTGAAAAGAAATATGCTTTGCCAAAATGCCGGTGCCATCCCGTTTCGAATATAATCCTGGCTTCCGGCGCCAGCAGACTCTCATAAGGAAGAAAATCATCTACGGTTATTTCTTCATTTGCACTTTTAGGTATCCGCAGCAGGTGAGCAGGTCCGTAAAACCACTCCAGCGGCATCTGGTCAATAGTTTTTCCATCGTCCAGGAAATGGTACATGGCATCCAGGTGCGTTCCCTGGTGCGAACCGATGGATATCTGCGTGATATTATATCTTAATGTTGCGGTATTCCCGTGAGGGATGATACTTAGCTTGGGATCACTGGGAAAAGTCTGCTGCCCGTGCTCCAATGGATGAGACAAATCAATAAGTTGCATAAAATTGGGTTTATTTGGCAAGATAGCCGCCATCTACCAATAAATCACTGCCTGGTATAAA
>CAKSVK010000078.1 GCA_934502905.1 uncultured Chitinophagaceae bacterium | reverse complement strand
ATGCGGGACTACCTTCCACGCCATGCGAATGAACCCGGATATGTAAATCTTTTTCCTGTCTTTTCACTTCCATTGTATACCCGGAAGATAAAACAGGAGGCAGGGATTGACTAAAAGACCGCCCGGTAGCAGTTTTGATATAGGCCGTGTATTTTTTGTTGGTTGCCGGTGCCAGCCGGAAACGTCCTGTCCCGAACTTATACGGCTGAAAAACAGCTACGGTATCATTATTTTCATCTACCACTACGCCGTTGAATACCTGTACACCGTTTCCACTTTTATCCGTCATCCTGAATCCAACAGTAGAGGAAATGTCACTTACCAGGTTTCCCCCTTCGGGAAAGAACCGGATATCATATACTTCAGAAGTGTCTGCCGGTAGTTGGGCAAGCGGAACCGTAGCATTAACGATGGTGATTTGTTTTTCAAAGAAATAATCAGCGTCAAAATTTTTCATCCAGGCAGTGTAAGCCCGCAGCTTGTAAACGCCTGATGGAAAATCTGAGGACAGAAAAAAAGAGCCCATCCCTGTTCCCTGGTCAACCGCTACTTTTGCCTGCAGAACGGGCTTATTCAGATCATCCAGCATCTCTATATATATTACCTTGCCGGAAGAAGACAACCTGTTGTCAACATTATTCACCAGGTACGCCTTAAACCAGAGTATTTCCCCGGATATATAAAAGTTTCTATCCGTATGCAGGAAGATCTTTTCCGTAAGCGTACGTTCCGAATAATCGGTGAAGTTCGACTTCAACGCTTCGATATCACTACTCTGCGCCCGGATCGTAATACATTTCAACACCAGTAAGCAATACATTAAACAAAAAAAAGTCTTTTGCTTCATTTTGAGTTATTATGGTTAGGGCCAGAAATCAGGTTTAACATTGGTTCCCCGCTGGGTACAGTCCATACAATAAGAGGAAGAAGCCGTGTAATGACTGATTGTGCCCATACCGAGTCCTATAATCGCTAAATATCCGCCAGATCCGAAATAAGCTTTTAATTCTTCAGGGTTGTTTTCAATAGTATCTATCGGGCACTGCATCATATACCGCCATCCCCCCACGTCTCCACGGGTGATAAATATCCTTTTTTCTTCTACCGAGCTCACGTATACATATCCTATTACCATTTCAGAAGGATCTGTATCGCAGGTAATATTTCCCCGGTCTGTGGTAGGCATCGGGTCAAAAATGCTTCCCAGCGACTCAGAATTTTTTTTCATTTTTTCAAGGTATTCATACCCGTTTTTGGGCAGGCATCTTTGCTTAACCAGCACGCTGTACCGGGAGCTGATCTTCCAGGAGTCGTCGGGAATATAGATCAACGGAGCCCGATAAATAATATCTTCATTCAACTTTGCCGAAGATCCGATAATAATACTGCGGGAGACATTACTCTGCCAGCAACGGAAGATATCCGCACCATTCATCCTGCTTACCATCTGACCATTTACATACTCATAACTTGAATAATAAGCAGAGTAGAACTCCCAGGTCTCCTCAAACTGCCAGGCATAATATTTTGATTCATTTTTTGGATCATGGGTATTTACATCTATCTGAACCCCGCCCGGCTCCCTTGTCCAGCTGACACTGTCAATAGCAGGTGTTTTCTTTACTTCTTCAAATCCGGAAGAGTAGGATTTACCATTCATTGTTTCAATACGGATACGATACCTGCTGTTTTCATTTAATGTAAACGGTCCTCCTTTATAAATACCCGGCTCCATTTCCGTCAACGGAAAGAATTCATTTTCTTCTCCCTCGATCCATACATTCGCTCCCGATTCCATTACAGGGTTCCGTCCTTCTTCCAGGGGACTGGTCCTGCTCAATCCTATCCTGGTGGTATCATTACCGTTATCAATAAACCCTTCCACCACCAGATAACTTTTGTCAGCCAGGCTTGCGGGAAGCGGATACTTTTCCTTGCAACTATAAAGAAATAAAGTCAGTACAATAAACAAACTGGTCTTTAATATATCCGGAGTTTTCATCTAAAATTTAATATTAAGGTTTACGTACGGAATAGCAGCGCCGAAAATGGAAAGCTTGTAACCGCTGATCCCTCCGTTCTCAGAAACAAAATAAACGGAATAGGGATTTTTCCTGCCCAAAAGATTGTATACGCCAAAGGTCCAGGAAGTATGGATCTTTTGTTTCAGGTTGTGATTCTGCTCTATATTCATTGAAACATCCGTTCTGAAATAATCGGGTATCCTGTAAGCGTTCCTGTCAGAATACAATGCCCTCCAGTTTCCTTCGTAATAATAACGCCCTATAGGCAGCGTGATCGGACGCCCGGTACTGTAGGTGGCATTCAGCGAGAAACTGAAACGGTGCGAAAGCCGGTAATTTCCAACCAGGGTCAGGTCATGCGGCTTATCATAATTTGCAGGATAATAATTCCCGCCATTGATCACATCACCACCATTCGGATCATCCATTTTCAGGAAGGTTCTCGACCAGGTATAACTTATCCACCCATTCAGCTTCCCGGTCATTTTTTTCACCATCAACTCTACTCCATAAGCCTTTCCTACAGTGCTCATTACGTCTGTTTCAATATGCTTATTCAGCACCAGCACCGCACCACTTTTAAAATCTAGGTAATCCTGGATCTTTTTATAATAGCCTTCGACAGAAGTTTCTATAGTATTCGATTTAAAATTTTTATAAAAGCCAAGGGAAACCTGGTTGCCTGTTTGCGGCTTGATATTAGGATCACTCAGCTTCCAGATATCGGTTGGGGCAATCGCAGTGGTATTGGACAGCATATGAATATATTGCCGCAGGGAATTGTACCCCGCCTTTACCGAGAAATCTGCGGTAACGGCATACCGCAGAGAAAGCCTGTATTCCGGCCCGTGATAGGTATTGATGAACCTGCCACCCGCGAACTTGGCAGTATCCGTTATAGTGTTTACCGACAGCGGCATACCGGGGGCATAACGATAAACGGAATTAGGTCCCATGAAATTATACATGGAATACCGTAACCCGGCCTGAAGAGAAAGTGCCGGTGTAATATTGAATTTTTCCGTTAAGTAAACAGCGCTCTCCAGCGCCTGTTCATTGTTCATGACATCGGGCACCACCAGTGAATGTTCTCCACGGGGAGTGAATGAGCCAGGCTTTAATTGGTAATATACAGATGACAGTCCGAAATCCAGTGTGTGCTGTGAATTAAGGAAATAATTGAAATGAAGCTTCAGGTTGGATTGATCAATATTGAACCGCATGGTATAGGCATTTACCGGGTTTTTCTCACTGTATATATTGTAATGATAGTGATCGTGACCAATTGTAAGGAGGCTCTGCATTTTGTTGTTGAACACATGTTTCCATTTCAACGATATATTTTTATTGCCATATCCATATGCCGTGTCGCTATTCAGGTTGAAGTGGTCGCTACTGATATACCCGGTTAAATAAAGATCGTTGCGGAGGTTTATATTATGACTTACCAAAAGATTTACGTCGTTAAAAGACGCTTTGCTGTTCCTGTATTCTTTCGGTAATCGTTTCAGCAGCCAGTTGGCATAAGTACTTCTTGCGCCGGCAATAAAGGATGTCTTGTCTTTGATCAACGGCCCCTCCAGTGTTAGGCGACTGGTAAGCAAACCAATTCCTGCAGTACCGGTAAGTTTCTTTTTATTTCCTTCCCTGCTCACAATATCCAGCACAGATGACAAACGTCCGCCATATTTTGCAGGAATACTGCTCTTATACAGCTCAAAGCTGCTGACCACATCGGGATTGAATGCCGAGAAAAACCCAAAGAAGTGAGAGGGATTATAAATGGTGGCATCGTTGAACAGGATAAGATTCTGATCGGCAGAGCCTCCCCTCACATTAAAACCGGTACTGGCTTCCCCTACCGTTTGTACCCCGGGCAGCGCCTGAACCACCCGTAGCACATCTGCTTCTCCAAATGCAACAGGTATTTGCCGGATGGTCCTGATATCCACTTTTTCCACGCCCATTTGCAGGCTGTTGACATTGGCTGCTTTTTTGGCAGATATCACCACGGTCTTCAACGATAATACATAATCCCTCATCTCAATATCCAGCGCACCGTCGCTATACAACATTACATTGCGCCAGGTATCCCTTTTACCAAGGCTTTGAATATTGACCAGGTGTCTGCCTCGCGGAAGCGTAATGGAATAATAGCCAAAACGATCACTGACAACAGATATTTTCAGCTTTTCCACGAATACAGCGGCTCCGGGTATCGGCTCCCCGGTTGTAATATCCTTTATATAACCGGCCATTTTGGCCACGCCGGGCTCTACCGTGCGGGTTTTCACTCCTATTTCAAACAACTTGTTCTCAAGGGTGGCTATCTGCGTTTTTGTGTCGTCTTCCAGGAAAGATACAACACTGGTATACCTGCTGGCATTGCTGTCGGATAGTGAGCCGGGCTCAAAAAAATCAGCCGGCAATTCTGTGGCAACAGGCGACCCCTTTATAATAAAAACAGACTGGTTATATATGGAAACACTGTATTCGGTTCCCTCAAACGCCGCCTGTAATACTTTTTCAAGGGGCTGGTTGTCTACGACAATGCTTATCCTGACGCTGTCAAACGCGGTGGTATCATAATAATACCGGTAAGCAGTTTCTTTTTCCAGCGCTTTGATAAATTCAGATGCCTTCACTTCATCAAAGGCAACGGATACCGTGGGAGTATGTTGTGCAACAGCCTGGTGGCTGCCGGCAGCAAGCAAAATAAATATAAGCAGGTACTGGATCTTTCTCATAGTGAATCAAATGTCTGGACCATCAGGTGAATGGCTCTTTCGCGATTTTTCTTAAATTTTACGTTGTTGTGTCGGAGTGCCTGGGAAAGTTGCTTTTTATGACCTAAAAGCTTTGTAACGGACGCTTTCGTCCGGACGCTGTGGTATTGATCATCCTTAAAAATATAGTACCGGTCGGCATTACGCACCAGCTTATTCACCTGCAGATTCTCAATTACCTCCTGGATCGTTTTCTGCCGTCGCACATAAAACCTGGCTTTCTGCCCATCATATACCCTGTCATAAAAGCCATCGCTCAGGCCGGTTTTATTCCTGAGGCTGTCTCTTCCAAGGTGCTCAAAAAAATGTCCGTTGAAGCTGAATGAAGTTATTTTACTTTTTACGAGCTGCACCAGGAACACTTTGTTGGCATGCTGTGCAATCAACTCCTCTTTAATGAGGTCGAGCAATACGGGCACCTGTTCGTAAACAACGCCGCTGTAGTCAATCGATGCGAGGGCCAGGCTTGTATCAAAATAGGGATGCCCTTCCTTCAAAAGACGGGTATAGTCCATATATTCCCTGCCGCTGTAAATACCCGATTGTACTCCCTGGGCATGATGCCATACCCCGTTCAGCCTGACTTGCTGAACCAGTTTAAAGCTGTCAATATTATACTGGCCATTTGCGGTAAATTCCAGGATAAGGAGAAACACTGTTGTAGTAAGCAGCTGCTTGGTAGATCGCATCATAAATAGAAAATCATAATGACAATGGAATACTCCGGAACGTTGTATCATAAGGAATATTTCGTCACCAGGTAATTTATTACTTAAAGTTAGTTCGAAAACTTAAAAGAATATCTTTGAAGCCAATTAAAATCCACATGGAGCTACCTGGTTATATATTATTTGCAATAGTAGGAATATGTTTGGGACTTATTGGCAGTGGCGGTTCTATACTTACGGTTCCTGTTCTTGTGTATATATTTCATATTTCACCGGTTGTAGCCACCTCTTACTCCTTATGCATTGTGGGAATCACCAGCCTGAACGGAGCTGTTCTCAATTATTTGAAGGGGAATACAAGAATATCGCTGGCTTTGCCATTAGGTATTGTATCACCGTTAACTGTTTTCATAGTGCGACGTTATATACTTCCCTGTATTCCCGAACAATTAGGGCGTGTGGGAGCATTTAATATCACCCGTTCTATCCTCATTATGGTATTATTTGCGATCCTGATGTTTGCTTCTGCCATATCCATGCTGAAAAAATCGCAGCCTGCATCCGAAAAATCTGCTTATGGCAAAAGAGAATATATAGCTATAGGGCTTTTCGGTATTGTGATCGGGTGTATCACGGGCTTCCTCGGATCGGGCGGGGGCTTTCTGATCGTGCCTGCCCTGGTATTACTGCTAAAGGTTCCCATGAAAGAAGCAGTGGGCACTTCCCTGCTGATCATCGCCGTTAACTCACTGATCGGCTTTGCGGGCGACCTCGGGCATTATGATTTTGACTGGACATTCCTTACCATTGTAACAGCGTTGAGCATCGGCGGAATTTTCCTGGGCAACCGCCTTTCAAAAAACATTCCGCAACAAAAGCTGAAAACAGGATTCGGATGGTTTATTTTGCTCATGGGTATGTACATTATTCTTAAAGAAACCGTATTCCGTTAAAGCCCGCCGTATAATTTTAATTGTCCCTGCCAGATCTTTTCATCCAGGAAATGTTCCTCTACAAATTTCCGTCCGTTCATCCCGTATTGCCGGCGCAACCCTTCATTTCCAATGAGCTTCTCCAGTATCTCTTTCAGCGCCGTCCGGTCATTTTTAGGAAAGAGCTCTCCCGTCAAACGAACTGTTATAGCATCGCGGCAACCGGGTATATCGGAAGCCACCACCGGCAGCTCCATAGACGAAGCTTCCAGCAAAACATTCGGCAGGCCCTCCCGTAAAGAAGGTAATACCAGTATATCCATTGCCATATAGGCTACCCTTACATCAAACAACATACCCGTGCAAAAAACATCTTTTGTTCTTGCCAGAGCGTTCCTGATGCCTGCAATACCTTCTGTATCTTCCTCTACAGGTCCGGCCAGGAGCAGCTGCAGATCGGGATGCAAAACTTTCAGTGTGTTAAATACCTCCAGCAGCTGATCCACTCCTTTATCTTTTGATATCCTGCCTACGAATCCCAGGACAGGTCCTTCTGTTAATCCAAGATCCTTTTTAAGAGTCATCGCAGCTGCATGCAGTGCCTGCGTCCTGGAAAAATACGCAGTATTTATCCCATTGCAGCTTCCGTTCTCAATGATCACTGATTTCCCCGCAGGCAATAGCTTTCTTTTTTCGGCATGGTGTTGTAAAGACCTGCTGACCACTATTACCCTGTCAGCAACGTTACAGGCAATTCTTTCGGTGGCAGCTATTAACTTTTCTCTTCCCCCTTTTTGTGTATCAGATAGCAACCCATGCATGGTGAATACCCTTTTCCGTTGCCGGGTAAGCCAGCATGCCAGCATGATGAGAAAGCCGGATTTAGGATTACCGGCGTTAACAATATCCGGTTTTTCTTTTTTCAGCAGCCTTACCAGTTGCAGCAGGATCACCAGGTCTTTAAAAGGAGTGATCTTTTTTGTAAAATCCACTTCATATAACTTTGCCCCCTCTGTTTCTGCCAAATACCTTATCTCCGGCCCGGGACCACTGACCACCAGCACTTCATACCCGTTTTTTTTCAGGAAGCTGACCTGCCCCCGTAAAAAACTGGCACAATAAGAACTGGAGACCCCCAATAAAATTTTCGGCATAAATGAATTTAAAAATTAAAAATAAGCCGGACTGCCTGCGGTAAAAAATAAACCGTTCGCATGCAAAAACTTATTTTAGCAAAATATATAACAACGTGTCTGTTTTTTTGCAAATATCGCTTGGCTTACTGTATTTAGCTGCTCTCATTTTTTTATTTATCCGGATCAACAGGAAAAACGAAAAACCTGTAGCGGATTATTGGATAGCCGCTGCTTTTTTTATAAAGGCACTGGCAGCATGCGCTTACGGATATGCATATGCCCATTACCTCCCTAACAGCGACAGCTGGAAACTTTTTGATGAATCGCTGAAGGAATACTGGTATATCCTGCATGAACCTGAAAGTTTTTTTATACTCGATATAAAACTTGACCAGCCAACAGATTTTTTTTCCGGTACCAGTGATGCAACCTGGAACAATACCGACGATAATCTTTTCATTAAATTGCTGGGATTACTGAATATTCTGAGCGGCGGCAACTATTACATCACAGCTGTTCTGTTCTCTTTTTTCTCGTTCTGGGGCCTTTACCAAATATTTGCAGTAGCTGCCAGGAATTTCCCGGTCCATATTTCCTTTGTTTTCTTCCTCCTCTTTTTTGCGCCTTCCAACCTGTTTTGGAACAGCGGGCTGCACAAAGACGGACTGATCGTTTTTTTTACAGGGCTGGCTATATGGGTTACTTATAAATTCATACAACACCGCAAAGCATGGAATATAGCCGTACTGGTAGTTTCGCTGTTTTTCCTTTTTCTTTTCAGAATAGTAAATGCCATGCTCATGATCCCGGCAATTATGGCATGGATGCTGGCCTGCAGGCGTCCGGCCAGGACCGGGATAATATACATGTCCATATATGTTATATCGATTGCCGGGTTCTTTCTTACAGCTTATTTCCCGGACGCTTATAACCTGCCGCTGAAGCTGGCCGAAAAACAGCATGATTTTTCCAGGATAGAAGCTAATTCCGGCCTGGATCTGACACCGCTGGAACCTGATTTTACCGGCTATCTGAAAGTAGTGCCGGAAGCGCTTAACAATGTATTCCTGCGGCCCTACATTTCGGAGATAACGGGGCCTTTACAACTGCTGTCATTTATCGAAACCATTCTTACCCTGGCATTTTTTATAATGCTGCTCATCCGTGCCCGGTTCAAATACTTATTTTCTTCTCCCCTCCTGCTTTTTTTCCTTACACTGTCCCTCACCCATCTTCTTGTCATTGGGCTGACCATCTCTTTCACAGGTTCCATTGTGCGGTACAAAGCCCTTTATATCATTTTACTGCTGCTTCCCTTTATTTTCAGCTTAAAGAGAAAACAAATTTAAAATATAAATAATGTAATATATTTTCTAAGTTATTCACCATTTTTTGAAATTTTGTTTAAAATAGATAATAACTTTTTTTTGATTATATAAAAAAACTATAGTTTTGTGCTCGATTTATATGTTTTGCTCTCAATTATTTTATATTAAAATTTAATTAAATGGAATCTCTTAGGTTTAATGCTTTGAATTCACTTGCCCAGGGAAAAACAATCCAGGTAGAAGGCGCCAAAAAGGTGACGAGTATTTTTGGCGAAAATGTTTTCACATTAAAAGTTGCCAGGGAATTTTTGAGTGACGAGGCTTTTAAAAGCCTGGTTGCTTCTATAAAGACCGGCAAAAAGATCGACCGTACCATGGGCAACCAGATCGGGGCAGGTATGAGACATTGGGCCGAATCCAAAGGGGTTACCCATTTTACCCACTGGTTCCAGCCATTGACAGATACCACCGCAGAAAAGCACGATTCATTTTTTACACTGAAAGGAGATGGTACCCCTATCGAGGAATTTGACGGTGCGGCGCTGATCCAGCAGGAGCCGGATGCTTCCTCTTTTCCCTCCGGCGGTTTGAGGGCCACTTTTGAAGCCCGCGGATATACAGCCTGGGATCCTACTTCTCCCGCCTTCATCATGAATATCGGCGACGCCAATACACTTTGTTTACCCACCATATTTGTATCCTACACCGGCGAATCGCTGGATACCAAAACCCCCCTGCTGCGTTCTATAGAAGCGTTGAACAAAGCAGCAGTGGACGTTTGTAACTATTTCGATAAAAATGTTACCAAGGTAAATGCCACCCTGGGCTGGGAGCAGGAATATTTCCTGATAGATGGCGCCCTGGCGAATGCCCGTCCTGACCTGATCATGACAGGACGGGCTGTATTCGGTCATGCACCCGCAAAGGGACAACAGCTGGAAGACCACTATTTCGGATCCATTCCCGATAGGGTATACGCATTTATGCGCGACTTCGAGGAAGAATCTTACCGTCTCGGCATTCCGTTAAGGACCCGTCATAACGAGGTAGCTCCTGCCCAGTTTGAGTGTGCCCCTATTTACGAGGAAGCCAACCTGGCTGTGGACCACAATACCCTGCTCATGGATGTAATGACCCGTGTAGCGAGGAAGCATAACCTGAAAGTGCTGCTGCATGAAAAACCTTTCAAAGGTATTAACGGTAGCGGTAAGCACAACAACTGGAGCATGTCAACCGATACAGGCGTTAACCTGCTGGCGCCGGGCAAAACCCCGAAGACCAACCTGATGTTCCTCACTTTCTTCGTGAATGTGATCAAAGCAGTGGATGATTACGCAGACCTGCTGAGGGCTTCCATTGCCTCTGCCGGTAACGACTACCGCCTGGGCGCCAATGAAGCGCCACCCGCTATTATATCGGTATTTGTGGGTAAATACCTGAGCGAAGTACTGAACGAGATCAAGACAAGAGTAGGTGATAATTTCTCCGAGCAGGATGAGATATTACTGAAGCTGGATATCCATAAAAACATTCCCGAACTGTTGCTGGACAATACCGACCGTAACCGTACTTCCCCGTTTGCGTTTACCGGCAATAAGTTCGAGTTCCGTGCAGTCGGCTCTTCCGCCAACTGTGCTATTCCGATGACCACCCTGAATACGATCATTGCTGCCACACTGAGCAAATTCAAATCAGAAGTAGATGCCCTGATCGAAAAAGGAGATAAGAAAGAAATTGCTATCATGCAGGTGATCCGGGAATACATCGCCAGCTCTGAAAAAGTGCTGTTTGAAGGAGATGGATACAGCGAAGAATGGCACCATGAAGCGGAAAGACGCGGATTACCCAACATGAAGACCACGCCGCTGGCGCTGGATGCCATGGTTACAGAGAAAGCCAAGACCCTGTTTGAAGACCTGAAGATCTACAACCATTCCGAACTGGAAGCAAGACACGAAATTGAGCTGGAAAAATATATCAAGAAAGTACAGATCGAAGCCCGTATCATGGGTGAGCTGTGCACCAGTCATATTCTGCCCAGCGCTGTGAAATACCAGAACATCCTCATCAACAATATAAAAGGGATGAAGGACCTGGGCTTACCGGAAGCGGCTTATGCCAACCAGCTGCAGATACTCGAAAAAATATCCGAGCATATTGCACAGGTGGCAGACGGTGTGGAAGATATGATCGAAGCCAGGAAAATTGTGAACAAGATAGAAGACACACGCACCAAAGCCATCGCTTATCAAAGCCAGATCAAAGATGCATTCTTTGATAAGATAAGATACCATGTTGATAAGCTGGAGCTGCTGGTAGACGACCAGTACTGGCTGCTGCCGAAATACCGTGAAATGTTATTCCTGCGTTAACGGGTTCCAATGATAACATAAAAAACTCCTCCGGCAACGGGGGAGTTTTTGTTTTGCAGGGTTTTCAACAACTGCTGTCCGGAGGAAATGTTAAAGACCTATTGGGCTCGTTTCGTCCCACCCCAGCCCCTCTCCGGCCGGAGAGGGGTTAAACAACACCTCCCCCACATAGCCCGCCCCGTTGCATATCCTCACGTAACGTTTTCCTGCCAAGTAGACCGTACGGACACAACTTCCCTTACAGGAAAGGTTGCCGGGAAACAACAGTACTACCCGGTAATGGACCAGTTGATGGTTCATGCACAGTTTGCTATTTTTGCACCTATGTCTACACCTTTAGCAGAGCGGCTCCGCCCGGAAGTATTGGATGACCTGATCGGCCAGGAACATTTGACGGGAAAAAACAGTGTATTACGCAAGGCGATCGAAAGCGGTAAAGTTCCCTCTATGATCCTTTGGGGACCGCCCGGGGTAGGAAAAACGACCATTGCCAACATTATTGCACATACGCTCGGCGTACCTTTTTTTACCCTCAGCGCTATCAGCGCGGGTGTAAAAGAAGTGAGGGAGATCATAGACAAAGCCAGGTCCCTGACAGGCAGTATCTTATTCATTGACGAAATTCACCGCTTCAACAAAGGACAGCAGGATGCCTTGCTGGGCGCCGTGGAAAAAGGTACCATTACCCTCATCGGCGCTACCACGGAAAATCCTTCCTTTGAAGTAAACGCGGCATTATTGAGCAGGTGCCTGGTATATGTATTAAAGCCCCTGGACGAAAACGCTCTCAAAAAGTTATTATCGCACGCCCTCAGCAAAGATGAACAATTAGCGGGCAGAAATGTGGAGCTGAAGGAAACTGCAGCTTTGATCAATATATCGGGTGGGGATGCCCGTAAGCTGCTGAACCTGCTGGAAATTGTTGTAAATGCTATCCCGGACAAGGCGGAGGCGGTTATCAACGATGACCTGGTGATGGAAGTAGCGCAGAAGAGAATTGCCCTTTACGATAAAAGCGGGGAACAACATTATGATATTATATCCGCTTTTATAAAATCGATACGCGGCAGCGATCCCAATGCCGCTGTTTACTGGCTGGCCCGTATGATCGAGGGCGGAGAGGATGTTAAGTTCATTGCCCGCCGCCTGGTGATCCTGGCAAGTGAAGATATCGGTAACGCCAATGCGAATGCCCTGCTCCTTGCCAATGCTGCTTTTGAAGCAGTGAATAAGATCGGTTATCCCGAATCGAGGATCATTCTTTCACAATGCACGACCTACCTCGCATCTTCCCCAAAAAGTAATGCCTCCTACCTGGCAATTGACGCTGCGCTGGCTGCCGTTAAGCAATATGGAGACCTGCCGGTGCCGCTTCATTTAAGGAATGCGCCTACCAAACTAATGAAGAACCTGGATTATGGCAAAAACTATCAATATGCACATGATTATGATAAGAACTTTTCGGGACAGGAATATCTTCCCGAAGAATTAAGCGGCACAGCTTTTTACAAACCCGGCAAAAATGCAAGGGAAGAAGAGCTGCGGAAATGGTTGAAAACACTGTGGAAGGATAAATACGGGTATTGATAATTTGAAAATGAGGATAGTGTGTTATGCGGAAGTCTTTTTACCCGGTATCCTCTACGCTTTTGCGGGACTTATCCCCAAAGCCCGTTGAGCATGCAATGGCTGGTCAAAAGGCTTACTACGCTGAAATATGAGGTGTTTATAATGCAACCACAGATGCTTCCTTCGTCAGCATGACAAAATCGGGAAGGCACTTGGGCTAGCGCAGGTCTGTAGCTACGCTTTGTGTTGTTGGCTGACCTGTGCTTTGGTTTACTCATTTACCTTTGCACAATCCGGGCTAAGCACAAAGCATTATCTTGCCACCAGTCAGGTGTATCAATAGCTTAGTAACGGTAAGGCACAACTTGTCCCGCTTGCGGGAGGTCTGGCCAAGCTCTAAACTGGGCTACCAAACCTGCGCCAGTAAGGTGGAAGGTAGTGAATGTCCCCCACGCGTCGTTAGATACAGGTTTGTGCTATATGGAAGTCTCCGACTCCGTATCTACTATGTTCTCCCGGGACTCCGTCCCTGTATCACCCATTTATCCCTAACCGGCGGTTTCTATATCTATATTGTATTTTCTCAATAACCCGGCCAATCCGAAAACAGAGAATTTTGCTTTTTTCACCACATTCTGCTCGGGATCTATTGCATAATTAAACGCCGTCCGGAAATCTGCCTTTTCGAGCTGGGTGCGCTCAAACAAAGCCTTGTCCAGGTCGCAACGGTCAAATACAGAACCTGTGAGGTCACATCCGGTAAAATCGACCTCTGCCAGCACAGTATTCCTGAAACTTGTTTTACGGAGCTTTGCCTCGTAAAAGGAAGAATGGTTGAGCTGGCAGCTTTCTGCAGAAAAGGAAAGACTGGCGCAGTCTTCAAAATGTACACCCATTATCTTACACCCCACGAAGCTGGTATCACTTAATATTGTTTTATGCAGCTTCACCAGGCTCAGGTTACAATCATTGAACACACAATCCAGGAACTCGTAGCCGGACAGATCGGCTCCTGAAAAATCGCAACCATTAAAGCTGCAGCCATCGTACTCACCCGCCGTCAGGACTTTTTCAGTATAATTTTCTCCTTCAAATATCTTATCCTGGGTATACACTAGCTGAATCTTTTACTAACGATCAATTCTTTACTGCCCGCCGTATAGGTATAAAAACCTTCGCCGGATTTTACGCCGAGCTTTCCGGCCGTTACCATATTTACCAGCAGGGGGCAGGGAGCATATGTAGGATCCCCGAAACCTTCCTGCAGCACCCGCATGATGTTCAGGCAAACATCCAGCCCGATAAAATCCGCCAGCTGCAACGGCCCCATAGGATGCGCCATGCCCAGCTTCATAACGGTATCAATTGCTGCTACTCCTGCTACTCCTTCATGTAAGGTTTGGATGGCTTCATTGATCATCGGCATCAGGATACGGTTGGCGACAAAACCGGGGTAATCGTTCACAACACAGGGGATCTTATCCAGTTGCCTGCTGATATCCACAACTACCTGTGTTGTTTCAGCAGAAGTATTGTAACCATTGATCACCTCCACCAGCTTCATTACCGGCACGGGATTCATGAAGTGCATCCCGATCACTTTATCCGGTCTGCCGGTTACTGAAGCAATCTGTGTAATGGAAATAGAAGAAGTATTAGTTGCCAATATGCAATGAGGCGGAGCGGCTTCATCTATTTCACGGAATATTGCAAGCTTTAGCCCGGCATTTTCCGTAGCAGCCTCTACCACCAGGTCTGCATTTTTAACGCCTGGTGCAACGGACGTATGTACCGTAATCCTTGCTATTGTAGCCTCCCTGTCTGTATCTGTTATAATTCCTTTCGTCACCTGGCGGTCCAGGTTCCTGGTAATGGTAGCCAATGCTTTTTGAAGCTGTTCCTGCGATACATCTGTCAACGAAACAAAAAAACCATATTGTGCAAACACATGAGCGATCCCGTTACCCATTGTACCTGCGCCTATAACTGCAATATTCCTGATCATACTGAACCTGATAGTAAAATGATTAGTAAAAGCGACACTTGTCAAATGATACAGGTTGCAGGATCCAGGATTTAAGCACAGCTTGTGTCCTGGCTCTTACTACTTACGTCTTAATACTTGCTACTTACGTCCCTCCTATTCCGAAGCGCCATCTTCCTCTTCCACCTCTCTTTCCACAGATATAGAACAATCGCCTATCAGCGCTGCTGCGGCACCTATAGCAGCTAAAACAGGAGCAAATACGATCCCGACAACGCCAATGGTCAAAGGAAATGACATGATCTCTTTCCCGTCTTTATTGATGGAAATCTTCCGGACATTACCTTCTTTGATCAATTCCTTGATCTTATTAAGTAATTGCTCACCGGTAAGGTGAATGGTATCTGAAAAGGTCCTTTTCGCCATAACTGATCATTTGAACCATAATATTACGCAAAAAATCAGTATGTGGAAGTAAACAGGAGGTACAATACTGCGAGGATAGAAACAGCCCCTATGGCCAAAACAAAAAAGTCTATCCTGTTGTCTGTTGCGGGGGCATTCCCTTTACCAGCCGGCAGCAAAACCTCTTCTTTAACCGGGGTTACTTTTCCTATAAGACTTTCCTTAATCACAAGATCCTTTTCCTCCCCGGTTGCCCGTACCTGTACTTTCACCAGTCTGGGCTGTGCCTTTACAGTTTGGATGGAAATATTCTTGTCCGGCCGTATGGCCACCACCTTATGTCTGCTATTGATTTCAGGCTCCGGCTCCTGGTGCAGACTTACCGGCAGCTCCTGCAATTGAGATATGGTAGCCATACTTTCTGAAGGCATTACCTCCGCAACGGCATAAGCAGCAAGCTCATTTATTTCACCGGGATATCTCCAGCTACAACTTTGTCCTTCTACCCATATCAGGTCTGTTGGTTGCAAGTCAAGAGCAATCAGTTCTTTAAGCTCAAAAGGGCCCGACTGAACATTTTTCCGTAACAGCAAATACGTTTGCATAATTTGTAGGTTTAATTAACGGAATATTTCAAAGGCGTGTGTGGTTTAATTCAATGGAGCTTGGTTGAACAGGGTTATATAAAGAAGTAAAGTTCACCGGTAGGCAAACTTTACGGAAAATTAATACTATTCGTTTATATCGGAAAGCGTTTCGTAAACTTTAGCATTTTTATAGCCTGAGATGCATGAAGGCGGAGGTAATGATCATTATCAAAACCGGCAGCTTAACAGACCTTTTCTTTTTTTTCTGCCTGGTTTTCTTTTTTGCAACCTCCGGCTGTTCCGTTTCAGCCTCCTGCACCGGCATCATTCGTTTGCTCTTATAGCTTACGGGCAGGTCTACAGATGATTCAAA
>CAKSVK010000077.1 GCA_934502905.1 uncultured Chitinophagaceae bacterium | reverse complement strand
TCCTGTGTTGAGGGTATAAGCTAAGAGCAGGTTTCAGAAAAACAAAGAGGCTGCCCTTTAAAGGCAGCCTCTTACAGACTTTATTTTTGTAATTTTTATTCGCCGCTTCCAAAAGTATAAGACAAGCCTATATGGAGACCGCCAAGCTTAATGGAGGCATCGCTGTCTGCAATGCTGGTGATCCCGAAGTTATACCTGGCACCGATACCCAAACCGTTTGAAAGCTTGTAACCGGCTCCAAGACCCCATGAGAAATTGATGCTTTTGAATTGTTCCTTTACATCCTGGGTAGCAGAGATGTCTACTCCATCTTCAGATCCGGAAAAAGACATTTTTGCACTTGTTAAAATACCAAGCTGAGGACCGGTTTCTGCATAAAACCCGGATGAATGGTTATACTGCGCAAGAACAGGGATATTAACATAACCTGTTTTCAACTTCCCTTTAATGCCATCTTCTTTAGCGCTGGATCCTTCCAGTGAATACAGCACCTCACCCTGAAGGCTAACGGCGTCTGTCAGCTTATAGTTTACCAATCCGCCACCTGCATAACCCAGCAGGAAGTTATTATTATCGCCGGCGTCGGAACCGGAAAATTTTGTCAGATTGACGCCTGCTTTAACACCAAAGTTTACCTGCGCCTGAATACCGAACCCAATAAATGTCAGAAAAGACAGAATAATAATTTTTTTCATATTGATTAAGTTTCAGCACTAATAACGTGACAATTGAAGGATATTGTATAAACAGTGATTTATTTTTGGCAGAACCTTTTGCATATCAACCCTCAACGTATATATCAACCAGGGGCGGTGGTCGCCTGATTATGTGTCTCTACGCAATCTTTCATCCGTCCGCAAATCCTTCTTTTCCTACTTTACTGCGATGCAGCTCCCGGAATGATGTAAGCTGAACAGCATTATAGCAGGAGAAGCAGTCCCCAAGCAGGTAAAAAATATTCCTGCCATTTTATTATTAAAGCCCATACGATACCGGCTGCCGCCTGTAAGCCTTTACCAGGCGGCCATTTTGCAAGGCAGGGTTCCATTGCGGTCCTTTTTTTACGGCATCCACGGCTATACCGGCAAGCGCTGTACCTTTCATGGTCAATGCAGTGATATTAGAAATATACCCGTTTTTATCTACAATAAATTCTACGATACAGGTACCCTTTTTTCCTTCTTTTTCAAGCGCATCTTTATTTTTATCCAGCACTTTTTGTGCATATTTCTTCCAGCTCTCTTCGCCACCGGGGAATGAGGCTTCAACTTCTGTTCTTACGAACACTTTATCGTCTTCCTGCATATACTTTTCCGTAATGATCTCGATCAGCCCGTTGACGGCTGTTGCATCTTTTACCACGTTCATCCGCACAATACTTTCCTGAGGAACTTTACAGAAAGCCTCAAAATCACTTTTCATCCCGTTTATATAAATATCGGCTACTTTGGGATCAACGCCCTTCGACAGGAATGGATCTTTCGGGGGCGCTACCGCCGGCACCTTTTTCGCGGCGGGAATTGTATCGGCCTCCTGTTTATCCGTTGTACCTGATCGTCCCTGCTGCCTGTGCTCAAAATCATCTCCCGCATTATCAGGGCTGGCATAAAAGGGAGCATCAGGAATGTTAGGGTTTCCGGAATTGGCTTCTGCTCTTGCTTTTGCATATTTTTCTATAGCGTTCAGAACGTTTCGTGCTATCTTTTCCTGGTTGGTATTGTCCCTGATAAAGGCAAGATCTTTTTTGTTGGTAAGATAACCGCATTCAATGAGTATTGCCGGGTAATTGATCTCAGGTGCATCCAATACCCAAATGCCTTTCTCCAACCGTTGCTTCAGTTGCGGAAATACGGTATAGCTGCTGCTGATTTCATCTGATACCAGGCTGGCCAGGACTCTTGTTTCGGCTTCGTAAGGTCCCGATTGCCTGCTGATATAAAGTTCGAACCCCGAAGACTTATCTGAGTCTGGGTCGGCTGCTACGTGTAGGGAAATAAAGGCATCAGGCTGTTGTTGCATGGTCCAGGTTACTTTTTCGCGAACGGGCTGATAAATATCTGTTTCTCTTGTCAGCAGGATATTGATTGCCGGATTGTTATTAAGCGCTTTTACCTTTTTAGCCAGCGCCAGGGTCAGGTCTTTTTCGTAAACCCGGTTTGATTGTGCGCCCGGCTCTTGTCCTCCGTGCCCTGCATCTATTACTACAGTTATTTTGCTTTCGATTGCTGTGGTGATAAGGTCGTCATGGGATGAATGCTTTGTTTTAATGGTGAATGCAATAAAGATAAAAGCCAGTAACGGCAGCGCCATAATGCGCCCGAGGTAATTTACCTTTCGGTTATTCATGTTTGTCAGCATATGTAATCTTCTTTTTATGGATGATGAAAAAAATGTGCTGGTCATTTCAAAACTATGTTGTGGGTAAGCCGCATGGATGATCATGGCGGCAAAGGAAGCAGTATCATTATCTTCCACTGCCTTACTGTCGGCGATGAATTCATGGATCACGGTCATTTCCCGGCGGATCAGCCAGAAGAACGGATTGCTCCAGAACGGTATCAATACAATATTCATAAGCACCCGGTCAACGCTGTGGTTCTCACGCACATGCACCAGCTCGTGCCGGAAGATCTTTCTACCGGTATCGGAATCCATATCAATTTTCCTGTTCCAGAAAATGTACCGGAAGAATGAAAAAGGTGTTCCTTTAGCTTCTGTATCAATTATGTTGATGCCTTCTACTTTTCTTGAGGTGGATTGTTGTATAAGTTGCCATATCTTAAATAAGGCATGCAGGAGCAAGGTGATGATTAATATACTGATGGTGATATATCCAATGGATATGACCTGTTCGTAGCTGACAGTGGAAGCAACACTGTTGCCTTCATGGTCCGGTTGTGTATCTGTATCTACTACCTGCAACAGGCGTATCACTTGCATGGTTTCATTATTGGCAGCAGTTTGTTCAATGTTGATCCTCACCAGCGGAAAGCTGATGCTGATAAGAACTGCCGCCAACAGGTAAAACCGGTTCCACTGATGGAAAAGCTTGTTCTGCAATACCAGCTTATAGTAACCGTACAGGATGGCAGAGCAGACGATTACCTTCAGGAGATACAAAATAAAGGGTGGCATAATTCCGTGGTTTGGTTAATACTTTATTTTTGCTTCTTTTTCAGCTCTTTCAGCAGCAGTTCGAGCTCTTCCACGCTCAGGTTCTTTTCTTTTACCATAAAGGATACCACATTGCTGAAAGAGCCTTCAAAGTAACTTTTCACCATGCTCTTCATAGTGGATTTGGAATAGGCTTCTTTACTGATCAGGGGGTAGTATTGGTGCATACGTCCGAATGTTTCTATGCCTACAAAATCTTTTTCCACCAGTATCTTTAATAAAGTAGCTACGGTGTTCTGGTGAGGTTTGGGAACGGGCTGGGCTTCTACTATTTCCCGTAAAAAGGCTTTCTTCAGCTTCCACAATGTTTGCATCAGCTGTTCTTCTGCTTTGGTTAAACTCTTCATCATGTGTAAATATTTTATCTATCAATAACTGGATCCGGAAGTAAAGATAAACTAAAAATTTAGTTTTTAAAACTAAATCTTTAGTTTATCTGAAAAAAATGATTTTTAATATAGCAGGTATCTTGATGCTATGCTTCTTTGCGAGGGATTACCTGTAAGGAACATCCATCAGATCTGTGCAGGCAACGGTTCGTTTTTCGCGGTGGCTTTGAATAGCCAACTCTATGATCCTGATTGTATTATAACCGTGTTCCGGCTTTTCCGTTAACGGTGCTCCGTTCATGATGGTTTGGTACAGATCGTGGTAATAATCGGCATAGCTGCCGGTATGGGAGGGATATTTTTCTTTTATGATCTTTCCGTTCAACTCCGTGTGCAGCAGCCCCCATGTAGTTTCTTTTTCCTTCCCCCAGTCTTCGCCGTGGGGGAGTTCTCCTGCTCTCAGTCTTGCTTCCTGCGGGTCTTCTCCGTATTTGATAAATGAGCCGTTGGTACCCTGTATCATATACCGGGGGCCGGGCTCACGCACCAACATTCCTGCATGCAGGATCACTTTATTAAAGCCATAGTCCAGCCAGAGATTGAAATAGTCATCCACCCGGGCATGGGGGCGTTGCAGCCGGATATCGGCTGTGATATTTTGCGGCATCCCGAAAAAATATAACACCTGGTCGATAATATGGGCGCCAAGATCATATAATATACCGCTGCCGGCCAGCGGGGCTTCCCTCCAGGCATTCGGACGTTCTTCCGCACGGTAACGATCGTAGTGCGCTTCAAATTCATGTATCTCCCCCAATAATTTTTTATCCAGTATCTCCCTTATCGTACGGAAGTCACTTACATATCGCCGGTTTTGATAAACACTCAGGATTTTTCCGGATCTTTTAGCTATTTCCACCAGTTGGCGGCCTTCTTCTGTTGTATTGGTAAAAGGCTTTTCCAGCACTACATGCTTGCCGGCTTCCAGCGCCATCCTGGTATAAGGGAAGTGGGTGTCATTGGGTGTTGTAATGACGATCAGATCAAGGTTGGGGTCCCGGACCATTTCTTCGATAGAGCGCGCCACATGCACAAAAGGATACTTCTCTTTCGCTTCGTTTCCTCTTCTTTGTAATATGCTCACCAGTTCGTATTCGTCAGACTGGGTAGCTATAAAAGGAAGGTGGAATACTTTTGCTGATATGCCGTATCCTACAACGCCGGTTTTGATAGTTGGTTTCCCCATCGTTCAATTTTTCGCCAAGTTAGCTTAGTTTTTAAGAATAAAAACTGTTGTTGCCGATAAAAAATTCCCGATTGTGTAAATCGTTTTTTCCTGATCGGGCTTTGGTTTGATTTTTCAATTTTAGCTTTGCGACCTAATTCCCGGAATATGATACGATACATTTTGTGCCTGCTCGCTGTTGGATATATGTCTGTTTGTGCAGGGCAACAGCCAGACATTGATTACAGGATATATGACACGCAGCAGCAAAAAGAAGTGCTGCTGGAGCATATTACCAACGGGCTACCTGGTAAAAGTGTTTTATTGTTTGGTGAAGAGCATAATGACTCTATAGGGCACCTGCTGGAATGGCAGGTCTTTGAAAGCCTGCGTAACAGGCTTGGACAGAAACTGGTGTTGTCGATGGAGATGTTTGAGGCTGATGTGCAGCCCGTGCTAAATGAATACCTGGAAGGGATGATCAGCGAGAAGAATTTCCGTAAGGAAGCCAGAAGCTGGAATAACTATGATGATTACCGGCCATTGGTTGAGCTGGCAAAACAGCATGATATAAAAGTAGTGGCAGCCAATGCGCCTGCCCGTTATGTAAACCTGGTTACAAGGGAAGGGCTTCCTGCCTTGCACCAACTGAGTAAATCATCCAGGAAATTTATTGCGCCTTTACCGGTAGATACGCTTGGCGGTCAGTATCTATACAGGTTCAACGAGATCATGGGCGGTCATTCCATGCCGGGAATGCATCTTTATCAATCGCAGAATTTCTGGGACGCTACGATGGCGCATTTTATCCGTAAGGCAAGAAGGCGGCATAAGGCGGATGTCATATTGCATCTGAACGGACGTTTTCACAGCGACTACAGGTCGGGGCTTGCGGAACGTTTGATCCGGCAGGGAGAAAAGGTAATTACCATCAGTTGCTTTTCCGTAGATTCCCTGGACAACCCCGGCTGGGCGCAATACAGTAATCTTGCGGACTTTGTTATCATTACAAGGAAGAAGTAAGGGTTGATTGCTGCTGGAGGATTTCTGATTTAAGATGGCTGATTTTGAAGCGCAGATCAGCAATCGCATGCCTCCGCCATGAGCTTATAACGTCATCCCGAGTACGCCATTAGTGTCCTCAATCATTGAAGCGTGACATATGGGAGCTTTCTATCTAACGGCGCGTGGGGACACGCGCCGGGGCACTGGGTCGCCCGGTTGCGTGTCCCCACGCAACCTTTGCAGCCGCAGACTGAATGATTTGTCATGGGCAATGGAATAGAGTGGAATGAGAGATCTCTCCCGACCTGCAGACATATCATTGGCACGAAGGAAGCGTCTATCCTGATGCTTCGTACCTCAGCGTTGACAAGCCTTTACACCAGCAATATTGATAAAATAGCTAACTTCCCTTTTTATTATTCATATTAAAATCTCTGCCAATGCGAGTGAAAAGAATGATTAGCACCGGGCTTGCCATTCTCGCAACAGGATTTCTTTACGCGCAAAAAACATTTCCTGTAAATGGAGTAGCCGATGAAAGAAATACTGTTTATGTATTTAAAAATGCAACCATTTATAAAGATGCTGAAACGGTATTATCCAATGCCTCCCTGGTGATCCGTAAGGACAGGATAGTGGATATAGGAACGGGCATCAGGGAACCGGAAGCGGCAGTTGTAATAGATTGTAAAGGAAAAGTAATTCTTCCCTCTTTTATCGATATATACAGCCACTATGGTATCAGTGTTCCACAGCGGGGAGCAGCCGGATTTAATTACGGAGCACCCACCCAGTTCAACTCTAATGCCAAAGGTGCGGTAGGATGGAACCAGGCCATTAAAGCAGAAGCAAACGGGGTTGACCTGTTTACAGCGGATGAAAAGCAGGCGAAAACATTCCGGGATATTGGGTTTGGAACAGTGCTGACGCATCAGAAAGACGGGATCGTAAGAGGTACAGGCGTTGTTGTTACCCTTGCGGACCAGCGGGAGAATATGTCGGTTGTGAAAGAAAAAGCCTCCACTCATTATTCTTTCAGCAAAGGAACTTCTACGCAAAGTTATCCGGGTAGTCTGATGGGTGTGATCGCGTTGCTCCGGCAGACTTACCTGGATGCAGAATGGTACAAATCAAATCCAACTGCGGAAGGTGTGAACCTCAGCTTAAGAGCGTTCAATGAGCACGCAGCGTTGCCGCAGATATTTGAGGCCAATGATAAATGGGGCAGTGTAAGGGCAGATAAGATAGGCGATGAATTTGGTAAGCAATATATTATAAAAGCAGGTGGTAATGAATATCAGCGTATCAATGAGATGGCAGCTACCAGAGCAAGCTTTATTCTGCCGCTCAATTTTCCCGAGGCAATGGATGTGGAAGATCCCAACAATGCACGACAGGTATCATTGAATGATTTAAAGCATTGGGAAATGGCTCCCGGAAACCCGGCAGCCTTTGAAAGATCGGGCATCAGCTTTTGCCTGACGCCTGCGGATATGAAAGATCCCGCGCAATTTATGGTCAACCTGCGCAAAGCAGTAAAATACGGATTGAGTCCTGCCCGCGCATTGCAGGCGCTTACCCGCACACCCGCGGAGCTGCTGGGGATATATAATACTGTAGGGTCATTGGAAAAAGGCAAGCTGGCTAATTTTTTGATCACCTCCGGTCCCGTTTTCGAAGATAAAACGGTCATTTTTGAAAACTGGGTGCAGGGTCAGCGATACGAGATAAAAACAGATGAGAGCGTTATAAAGGGGAAGTACAATCTTGTTATCCAGGCAGGTAGTAACACAGTAGCGTATACGTTGGAAGTAAAAGGTGCGTCCTCAGCAAATATAATTGGAAAGGATACCGTACCCGCCCGGTTTAGCTACGATCATAAGCTGGTTTCAATCGGTTTTCCTTCTTCCAAAAAAGGGAAGAGTTATACCCGGCTAAGCGGTGTGGCGCTGGATAATGAATGGAATGGTAATGGAACGGATACAGCAGGTAATGGTGTTATATGGAAGGCGACAAAAGTATCTGCTGCCGGCCCTGCGAAAGATACTGCTGCCGGTAAATCAACTGAAGCGCCGCTGGCGAAAATTACCTATCCCTTCGGCAGCTACGGGTTTGAGGATCTGCCCCGGCAACAGGTAATATTGTTCAGGAACGCTACGGTATGGACCAGCGAAGATGCAGGTAAGCTGGAAAATACGGATGTGCTGGTGAAAGATGGAAAGATCGTGCAGGTAGGAAAAAATCTCAATGCCGCAGGGGCGGAGATCGTGGATGCTACGGGGAAACATCTTACTGCAGGCATTATTGATGAGCATTCCCATATTGCGGTGGCCTCTATTAATGAAGGAGCACAATCCGTTACATCGGAGGTTCGCATTGCAGATAATCTCAACCCGGACGATATTAATATCTACCGTCAACTGAGCGGTGGCGTCACGTCTTCGCATATCCTGCACGGTTCGGCCAATACGATTGGAGGGCAAACGCAGCTCATAAAATTGCGCTGGGGTGCGGATGACGAAGGATTGAAATTCAAAAACTGGGATCCGTTTATAAAGTTTGCATTGGGAGAGAACGTAAAGCGTACCACGGCGCCTGCCAATAATCGTTTTCCCGATACCCGCATGGGGGTTGAGCAGGTGTTGACCGACGCATTTCAGCGGGCTGCCGATTATAAGAATGCCATTAAAAGCGCCGGTGTTGCCGCCAGGGGTAAAAAAGGAACGGTCAATTCCTGGACAACGGTACGCAGAGACCTGGAGCTGGATGCGCTGGCGGAAATACTGGATGCCAGGAGATTCATTACGTGCCATTCTTACGTGCAAAGTGAGATCACCTACCTGCTTCGTGTAGCTGAAAAGTTTGACTTTAAGGTAAACACGCTCACACATATCCTGGAGGGATATAAGGTAGCTGACAAAATAAAAGCGCACGGCGCCCATGTATCTACCTTCTCTGACTGGTTTGGGTACAAAATGGAAGTGCTGGATGCAATTGCCTACAATGCGGGTATTATGCAAAAGGTAGGATTGAATGTTTGTATCAATTCCGATGATGCGGAAATGGCCCGCCGGCTCAACCAGGAGGCGGCCAAAATAATCAAGTACAGCGGCGTGACAGAAGAGCAGGCATTGAATATGGTTACAATCAATCCTGCAAAGGCACTTCATATTGATGACCGTACCGGTAGCATTAAAGCAGGCAAAGATGCTGACCTGGTATTGTGGAGTGATCATCCGTTGAGCATTTACGCTAAAGCCGAAAAAACGCTGGTAGACGGGATTGTATATTTTGACAGGGAAAGAGACCTGCAGCTAAGGAAAAATATAGCGCAGGAAAGGAACAGGCTGATACAGAAAATGACGGCGGAAAAAAAAGCAGGCGCTACGGTTTCACCGTTTAAACCAAGTACGCAAACCGTACTGGGATGTGGCGAAGACGATGATGACGGTTCATTTCATACACATGGTGATGAAATCACAGCATGGTAATATCTATATTATATATTCCCGATAGCTATAAAACGATCAATCAGATGAATAAAAAATACTTGATGCTGTTCCTGTTGTTTGTTGCAGTAGAGCTGCAGGCACAGGACAATGTATATCCGGCAGAGGAATACAAAGGACTTTTATTTATAACCAACGCTACCGTGCACGTGGGTAATGGTACTGTGCTGCAAAACGCGACGATTGAGGTGGGGGACGGAAAGATCATCCGCGTAGGTGAGAATATAGCCATACCACTGGATGACGTAAAAGTTTTTGATGCAAAAGGAAAGCATGTGTATCCGGGTTTGATACTGCCGCAATCTGACCTGGGGCTGAAGGAAATAGCGGCAGGCGTAAGGGGAAGTAACGATTACAGGGAGCTGGGAGACCTGAATCCGAACATCCGGTCTGTTGTAGCGTATAATGCAGCCTCCATGATGATCAATATATTAAAGTCCAATGGTGTGTTGCTGGCAAACGTGGTTCCGCAGGGGGGTGCTATCAGTGGCTCATCGAGCGTGGTGCAACTGGATGCATGGAATTATGAAGACGCCGTGTATAAGCCGGATGGCGCCATGCATGTCAATATGCCGTCTTTCAATGCCCCCAGATTTCGTTTTGTGGCTCAGCAGGATCTGCCGGTTGATCCCGTGAAGCAGGCCCTGGAAAAGGTGGAAGAGATCAAAAGCTTTTTTCGGCAGGGTAAGGCTTATCTGCAGGAAAAGGATCATGCAAATGTGAACCTGAAATTTGAAGCGCTGCGGGGACTGTTCGATAATAAACAATCGCTTTTTGTGCATGCGAATGAAGTGAAACAAATATTAGCTGCAGTGGAACTCGCAAAAGAGTTTGGCTTCAAAACAGTTATTGTCGGTGGCGCGGATAGCTGGCAGGTTGCACCTATTTTGAAAGATAATAATATTGGTGTGATCCTGAATACGGCACACAGTCTTCCCGGAACGGAAGATGAAGATATTGATCAGCCTTTTAAAACACCGGCATTGCTTCAGCAGGCAGGCGTATTGTTTGCCCTGAATGATGAGGCTACCAATACCCGGTACCGTAACCTGGCATTTAATGCGGGCACAGCAGTTGCCTACGGACTCACAAAGGAACAGGCATTGAGCGCCATCACGCTGAGCGCTGCCCAATTGCTGGGTATAGCAGACAGGACGGGTTCGCTGGAAGCTGGAAAAGATGCCAACATCGTGGTCAGTGAAGGTGATATCCTGGATATGAAAACCAGCATCGTTACCCATGCCTTCATACAGGGAAGACACGTAAGTCTTGAAAACAAGCAGACACAACTAAACGAACGTTACCTGAAAAAATACGGAGTAGAAAAATAAAAAATTACAGATGGATGAGCAAGCTTTAAGAGACCTGGCAGCCCAGTTGCGACAACCGGAAGGGGAGAAGGGTATACAGGTTGCCAGGCAGATGGAACAAACCAACTCATTTATGATAACCGCCTCTGTTGACACGCTGGCGTTAAAGCGTAATGATCATGTGCTGGAGATCGGGTTCGGTAATGGCAATCATGTGAATTATCTGTTGCAGCAAGCGGACGGCATTTCATATACAGGTATTGATATATCTGCACTGATGCTGCAGGAGGCGATAGCCAACAATAAAAGGTCGGTAACGGACGGACAGGCGGTTTTTAAATTAACGGAAGGAAAACATATTCCTTCTGTCGATGCTGCTTTTGATACTGTTTTTACCGTCAACACTATTTATTTCTGGGAAGATGTGACCGCATACCTTTCGGAAATCATGAGGGTGTTAAAGCCGGGTGGACGGGGGTGTATAACATTCGGGTTAAAAAGTTTTATGGAACAGCTTCCGTTTGTCGGCTACGGGTTTACGTTGTACAGCTATGAGGAAGTAGAGCAGCTTTTGAAAAAGTCGGGTGCCGTACATATTGCCAGTGAGCTGAAAACGGAGACGGTCATGAGCAATGCAGGATATGCCGTAGAGCGGACGTTTGCGATTACCGCTTTCTCCCGTCCATGATCATTTTTGGATACACATCATCCTGTCCTTATGCTGCATATCCTTTTTAGTACGGATATTGCTATAACCCAGGTTGTAATATAAGGTGCGGGTTGCTTCGCCGAACGTTTCATGTATTTCCAGGTAGATGCGGCCTTCCGGCTTTAAATTTTCTGATGATAAATTTCCTATGGCTTCATAAAAACGGAGCGGATGATCATCCGGTACGAAGAGCGCCAGGTGCGGTTCATATTGCGTTACATTTTTAGACATGTCCGCCTGTTCTTTTTCGGGAATATAAGGTGGATTGCTGACAATCGTATCAAATAGAGGGAGCTGACTATAAACGCTCCTGTCGAGAATATCTGCCTGCCTGAAAATGACATCGGCATTTTGCAGATCCGCATTTTTTTGGGCTACCTTCAGCGCTTCGCTGCTTATATCCACTGCATATACCGTGGCGGCAGGCAATGCTTTTTTTACAGCAATGGCAATGCACCCGCTGCCTGTGCCGATATCAATTATTACCGGTGCTGCTTCTTTTGGGTATTCTTCAACGATCCAGTTTACCAGCTCCTCCGTTTCGGGACGGGGGATCAATACGTTTTTGTTGACATGCAGTTTCATGCCGTAAAACCATGCCTCTTCCAGTATATATTGCACGGGTGTATGCAACTGAAGCTGTAGTATACATGCTGAAAGCTTTCGCTCTGCTTCCCGGTCTATTTCCTGGTGGGGTAGCATGATGCGGTCGATCCGCCTCAGACCTGTCAGGTATTCCATTACAAGTTCTGTGATGTTGGCGGCTTCCCTTTCATCGTAAATGTCCCTCAGGGAACTGGTGATATATACAGTTGCTTCGCGAAAAGTCATTTCATTCTAATATATGAAAATAAAAAAGTCCATCGCAAAGCAATGGACCTTTTCAATATGCTTCAAAAAACTATTCAACGATCAGTTCTCCTTTCATGAAACCTACGTGCCCAGGGAAGCTGCACAGGAAAGGATAAGTACCGGGCTCAGAAATAGTGAATTCAATAGTATCTTTTTCACCACCGCCGATCAATTTGGTATGGGCTACCACGCTGGCGCTTTCAGATGCAGGGATATAATCTGAATCTTTTGCGCTAACCGCTTTTGCAGCATAGGCTGCCACATCAGAACCTGGCTTTAATATTACTACATTATGTCCCATCGCTTCTTTAGCCAGCTTGCCTTCGTGTATCAGTGTAAGCGTGATTTTTCCGGCTTTTGCTTTCAATTCTGTTTTGTCGAACTTCATTACATCATTACCGGTGATCTCCAGTGTTGTTCCTTCTGAAGCAGCAGGAGCACTTTCCGGTGTTTTTTCTTCAGTTGGGGTAGTAGTTGTTTCAGCTTTTTTTTCTTCTCCGCCTCCGCATGCTACAAGCCCTGCCACACTGGCAATCATTAAATACTTAACAATTTTCATGGTTTATTTTTTTATGTAATTAAAGAATTATCAAACAGACCCTGCAAGGGTCCTTTCAAATTTTCGCAAAGGTACGGACTGAAAGGGAATTGCGGTTAAAATTTAAGTAATAATCCTGCTTTGGATTTGTCATTATTTTGTCAACGTGTTATTTCTGAAAAACCGGTCTGCAAAGTGCAGGTATTGTTCCCAGTCGTAATGGGTCATGGCATGTTCACCCTGGCGCAGGTGATAACCTATAGCTCCGTTTCCCGTCGGATGATCAATTGCGGGCGGTACAGGACTTTCCAGCCCCTGTAAACCATATAGCGCATATGTGGGAGTGGCATAAAATCCGGATAAATATTCTCCTGTCGGGTCTGCCCACTGATCTTCGGAGGCGCTGGCGATATATACCGGGCGGGGAGCAATCAGTGCAATCAGCTGGTGAAAATCGACGGGTAAGCTATCTTCCCGGTTATTGAATTGCTTGAAATTGGCGGAGAACCAGTGTGGAAAGGCCTTGTTTATGATGGCGATGGTTTCGCCATATTTCCTCCTGGTGATGGCAGCTCCCCCTTCCCCTGAGTTGTTGGATATTACAATGGCGAACCTTTTATCCTGTGCGCCGGCCCATAAAGCGGCTTTACCCAGCCTGGAATGTCCTACCAGGGCTATCTGTTTGCTGTTGATGGCTTTGTCCGTTTGTAGATAATCCATTGCCCGGCTTAGTCCCCAGGCCCACACGCCGATGGCGCCCCATTCATTGTCTGCCGGTTGGGTTTGTCCCTGCCTGTAAAACAACGGGGCGATGCCGGCATTAACGCTGTTGGCACTATCCGGCTGCAGATCGCCGTAATAAACAGTGGCAAGACCGTATCCTGCATCCAGTATGTTTTCTACCGGCCAGTCACTGCGCTGGCTGCCCCGGGAGTGTTCTGTAGAAAAATGGTTGATATATTGCGGTGCTTCTCCATAGGTGATCCACCGTTTTGAGATCGTGATGCCCGGGTCGGCATCTATTACCTGGTTCCCGCCAAAGTTCAACCCAAGGAATAATGGAACAGGTTGTTTGACTTTATTGGGCAGGTACATCAGCATATCCATATAATAGCTCGTATCCTGCGAAAAAAATATTCGTATTTCTTTCCGGGTAGCTTTGTTATGTAGTGCATTACTGCTTACATTTCTTGTCACGAAACGCAGCTTTAGTTTTTGTTCCGGTGTTTTCCCGTAAACATGCTGTTCGAATAAACCAAGTATTTCCGGGCGGCGTTCCTGTTCCCACTGTTTCGTCGTTTGAATGACTTTGCCCGATCCGGTTTTCAGTACTTCCGGTAACACATAAGTAGTATCCGCATTGTTCTGGGCATACAATGCAGCTTGTGATAATATAAGGATGCCAAAGCCTGCCGGGAAATATTTTATTTTCATTATTAATGAGTTTTGTACAGTAATTCGCGTACGGAAGGTATAATAAATTGAGTGTATTTATATCTTCGGTGAACGTATTTCAGGGTTTTATTCGATACAAATTTTCCGGTTGATGAGATACCATAAATGTCAACTTAACCCTTGCACTGTTTCTGCCTGATACGTGATTCAGGGACGCAACGGTCATGTGGCCGGCGGGGGCTTGAAATATACCTGTGGCAGGTTTAGGCAGTCCTCAACTTTGTTCTGGCTAAAATGTTGAAGTAAAGGATTTACATCCATAACATTGAAACCAATAAAATTTGTCGGCTTGTTTAAATTACCTATCTTCAGGTCTACAATTCACCAAATAAAAAGGAGGTATTCATGCAATCTACAGATAAATCATGGACGCCTTCGGTTATTATCGCGTAACCGGGCTACTCCATAAAAATAATCTGAGGTCTTATGACCGGAGCCGCTGTTGATCAGCGGCTTTTTTTAGGTCCCGGATGCATCTTGCCTGTTCAGTGTTTCCCTGATACCGGCTTCATAGCTTGTTGGTGTAAAGTTGAAATGGTCATTGAACTTGCTGCTGTCAAAGAAATAGTCTTGTGTATTCTGGTATTGCATTTCTCCTAATTCCCTCACAGTAGTTGAAAATAAACCCGCCAGCCGTATGAGGAATGGGGAAAGTACAAAACAGGATGCCCTGACACCCAATATAGCAGCAGCCAAATTTATGAATTGTTTCCCGGTGAGCCGTTCGGTAGAAGTAGGCAGGTGCCAGACCTGGTTGTAGGCAGAAGGGGTATTCCCCAGCATGGCAGTTGCTTTTGCCGCATCAGGCGTATAGGTAACGCTGTGTATTTTGTTGACGTCTGACTGCCAGTTCGCTCTTTTACCTTTTTTCATGTTGTTCAGCACGAGAATGTTCAGAATGCCGTTCTTTGCGTTCGGCCCATAAAAATCTGCGCTACGGGCTATCAACGCCTGCAAGCTCTTTGTTTGAATAGCTTCGAATATCATGGCTACCAGCTTTGCCCGCACCTTTCCTTTCCTGGATGGAGGATTGATCGGGACATCTTCTTTCATATGGGGGATAGCCGTTTTGTCATACATGTAAACATTGTCGAAGAACACAAGCTTGCAGTGATGTTTGCAGCAGGCGGCTATCACATGCTGCATGATCAACGGCCATTGCTTTTCCCATATCCTGTGGTTATATGGCAGCCCGACCGTGAGGTAGGCTACCTCGCTGCCTGCAACGGCTTGGGAAACAGCATCCGCATCCATGAGGTCTGCAGCAAAAAGCTCATCTGCATCGTTCACCTTTTTAGGATGACGTCCTACGAGCCTTATGTTATCTGTATAATTCTTTAATTCTTTTGCCAGGAAAATGCCGATGTCCCCGCCTGCACCCAGTATTGTCTGCATATTTTTCGTTTTTGATACTGCAAAGCTATTAAGGGTAAAGGGTTCAAAACGATGATCCCGGTTAAGATTTTGCGACCTCCATCATTTTTTTGCGTATCCTGCTCAGGCTCTCGGGTGCCAGTCCCAGGTATTGGGCAATATACCGTTGCGGCACTCTTTGTAATAATCCCGGCTTCCCTTTTATCAGTTCTTCAAATTGTTTATCAGGAGACAGGGACAACAAGCTTTTGGTACGGCCGATATTTTCCTGTGCTACCTTTTCTACAATGGCCCTAAAAAATGTCCCGATTGCTGCTGACTGCTGCATGGCAGCTACCACTTCAGTGCAACGTATGCTCAGGCATTCCGTTGGTTCCAGTGCTATGATGGAAGTAGAAGAGCGGGATTGACGGGAAAAACTTTCCAGGTCGGTAATAAAATCGCCTTCAAAGGAAAAATTGCAGGTCCTTTGTATGCCCTGCTCTGTGTCAAAACATTGTCGTGTAGCGCCTTTTACAATGAGAAATAATTCGTGGGCTACCGCGCCTGCTTCCAGGAGCGGGACATTTTTTTTGAATTTCTTTTCTGTGAAGAAAGAGAGAAAAAGCAGGGCTTCTTCCTCCGTAAACCTGCTGTAGGACCGGATGGTAGTGAGAAACAGATCTGTCTTCATCTTTCAAAGATATCAAAATAGTGGCTTTGCTTTTGTTGATCACGCCTGGCAATTTCGTTTCATGCAAGTTTTCCGATCGGTGTTGGGGCGCCATTGATTTCTATGACAAAAACAAATAGAGTCATGCTGTTTTTTTCACATATAATTCTTGTTTATTAACAACTGC
>CAKSVK010000076.1 GCA_934502905.1 uncultured Chitinophagaceae bacterium | reverse complement strand
GCACTACCTTGTGGAACAGGCAGGACGCTAAGTCCCTTCCTGCAGATGCAGGAGCGTTTGTGCCCGGCAGAAAGTTTTTGAAATTACAAGAAGGCTTAGCCCATCTGTCAGCAGGGTCTTAGAAAAGCTGCGTTAGTACCGGGAATACCAGTATAGTCCCGGCGGGAAGAAGGAAAGGGAGGATATTCTACCAGTTATTTTCGTGAGTTTTGTTAGAGCGTTCTACAGGCTCCGGCTTATTGATCTGCCAGTCTTTATCATACTTAACAAAAAATGATAACCAGCCCGTGCGGGCCAGGCGCATCAGGTAGGGTTGCAAAGCCAGCAGGATCACCCCATTGATACCGATCCAATAAAAAATCCGGTTGTCTCTTATGGAAAAACCGATCAGTGCCCACCATGCTATAAAGCTGGCTACGCTGATGGCTACTGTCAATGCATAGGACACATAACCGGAACCATAGTAAAAGCCTACTTCGATATTAAAAGGCTGTTCGCACACGGGGCATTCTTTATGCATCTTCATCGTGTTCTTCAAATGCCAGGGATTGCTGTCTACGAACATATCGCCCTGCCTGCAACGCGGACATTTACATTTAAGTAAGCTGCCAATGAAACCCTTTTTACTTCCAACGGCATAGGTGTTACCGGATAATTGCATATCATTACTCATAATTTTCCCTTTATTGAGTGCGAATTGAAAGCTGGCTTCAATTTGTGCAAAGCTATTGAATGATTGCTTAGCGGTAATTGTATTATTGGATGTAATGACGGTATTTTTCAAAGATCACCAGGCGGCTTCTTCTGTTGTATAAATTACTGCAATAAATGAAATAACGATCATAAAAGCGGTCGAAGGCTACTGCTTCAACCGCTTTCAATTATAGCAGCCCGGATATTATTCCCCGCTAGCTTCACCTGTTCTTTTCTTTCCCCATACTTTGTGCTTGGCGCTGTCCATTTTCACAATTTTAGGAGTAAATTTACCCACCACATCCACCAACAACTTCTGCGAACGCATCACCACATGGATGTCTTTATAGGCAAACGGCGACTCATCCAATCCACCTCCCAGCAGCTTTACCCCAAACCTTTTTAATTCCTCCCTGAACTGTTTGTCCGTTATGGATTTGATCGCCAGGGTACGGCTCATTTTTCTTCCTGCACCGTGAGAGGCTGAATTAACGGCGGCCGCTTCTCCTTTGCCTTTTACGATAAATCCGTCGGCAGTCATGGAGCCCGGAATGATTCCCAGCACATTTTCCCCTGCCGGTGTTGCGCCTTTACGATGTACGATCACTTCCTTCCCGTTCCATTGCTCTTTCCATGCAAAGTTGTGATGATTCTCCACCATTTTTACGGGGGTACGTCCCAGCTGTTTGGCTATTTTAGCATGGATCACATGGTGGCAGGCGGAAGCATAGTCACCCGCAAGATTCATTGCATTCCAGTACTCAATACCCTCTTCTTCATCCAGCGACAGCCAGGCAAGATTCCTGGCTTCCGGGGGCAACCGCCTTTTGCTGATCGCCAGCCTGGTATAATGGTTGGCAATATTTGCTCCCAATGCCCTGGAGCCGGAATGGGTAAGAAACCCAACATACCGTCCTGCATCCAGTCCCAGCACCGCATCTTTCTCTGCGATCTCAATGACCCCGAATTCAGCGAAATGGTTACCCGATCCGGAGGTCCCGAGCTGCTTCCCGGCCCGTTCCTGTAATCCCTTCAGCAAGGGCAGCTCATTAAACAAAGTATGATCGATGATGGCATGATCTGTAGTATCGCTGAACTGAGCGCCGCTTCCAAAAAGAGTGGCCGCCCCCAGTTCCCTGGCGAAAAACACTTCTTTGTCGGTCAGGTCCCGCGGATGAATGTCAAAAACACTCAGGCACATACGGCATCCGATATCTACGCCTACGCCATAAGGGATCACGGCGTTATCTGTCGCCAGTACCCCACCTATGGGCAATCCATAACCGGCATGCGCGTCAGGCATCAGGGCGCCCGCCACCGAAACCGGCAAACGGGCAGCCTGCGACATTTGCAGCAGGGCGCCTTCTTCTATATGTTCCTGTCCAAAAATATTAAATGATATACCGGACGGGTTAAGCATTACAGCCTCGCCTTCGGGTTCTGCCCTGGGCATCAGTAATTCAGCGATCAACCCCAATACCGCATCATTTTCGTACGCTACCGGCGCTTCCAGTATGTGCTTTAACAGCTTCATTGCTTCATCCTTGTTCTCCTGGTTATATTTCTCTTTCATTATATTCATAACAACACTGATCACGGGACCTTCCGGGTAACCCATGGCTCTTAATTCCTTTCCTGTCAGTTTTAACTTGCCCATAGTGATTTTTTATTAGTTCTACCCCGAAGGGTGTTAACGATCAATGCCACAAAACTATAGTGGAAGTGTGCAATATTTTTGCACAGTAATTTTTATTTGGATTATTTTTAATGTTGCTTCAGGAAGGCTGCGTCATCTGACGGGGAAATGTCTTGCTTATTGGTATATACGCTTTAAAAAACATGGGCTTTCATCTGCTATTTGAATAAATGTTCAATGGCAGCAATGACGGCCTGCACCAGCTGCGTATCTGTCACAGCTTCGGGGTCCTGTAAAAAAGCACGGTAGTTTCGCTCCTCATCCGGCTCGAAAATTACTATTTTTTCGTTCAGGTTCACCAGTATACGGTGACTGTATGCGCTGATCTGTAACGTTGCCGGCAATAGCAGGTCTTTGCCCTTATGATGTACCGGCAGTTCAAATTCCTCGTCCATTGGATTATTTGTCCTGCAAAGATATACCAGGGAGAAAGATAAAGGAGGGTGCCGGACCGGAAGTTTTTTACCCGGAACATGTTTTCCATATTCCTTTGTAATATTGCGAAAGGAGGCAAAACACAATGCCGGAAAAAGCAGGCGACAGATCCATTTTTTCTTTACATGAAGTAAGCAGGAGCATTCAGAAAACCCTGACTGAAAGGTATAACAGTTCCTTTTGGGTAAAGGCGGAAATGAATAAGCTCAACTATTATAAACATTCAGGGCATTGTTATCCCGAACTGGTAGAGAAAAAAGAGGGGAGGGTGATAGCACAGATCAGGGCGAATTTGTGGAGAGACGATTACAGCAGGATCAACCAAAATTTCCTGCAATTGTTGAAAGAGCCGTTGAAAGATGGTATCAAAATATTATTCCGGGCAAAGGTATCATTTGATCCTGTACATGGGCTCGCACTCTGGATCATGGACATTGATCCGGCTTTTACACTGGGCGACCTGGAAGCAGAAAAGCTTGAAACCATTCACCGTTTACAGCAGGAAAGGATCTATAACAGGAATAAGCGCCATGCCTTACCCCTGCTGCCGCAACGGATCGCTATCATATCTGTTGAAACCAGCAAGGGGTTGGCTGACTTTCTAAAAGTGATCAATGGTAACGACTGGAACTACCGCTTTTTTCATTTGTTATTTCCATCGCTGCTGCAGGGTGATCATGCTGCCCCGGCTATCATCAGTCAGCTCAGGCGTATCCGGAAGGTAAAAGACCATTTTGATGTGGTTGCCATTATCCGTGGCGGGGGCGGCGATATAGGACTTACCTGTTATAATAATTACGAGCTCGCAAAAGCTATTGCGCTGTTCCCTATCCCGGTCATTACAGGTATAGGACATGCTACCAACGAAACGGTGGCGGAAATGATCTCTTTTTCCAATGCTATTACCCCAACCAAGCTGGCGGAATACCTGATACAGCAATTTCATAACTTTTCCGTGCCGGTGCAGGAGGCGGAAAGACGAATAACGGAGCTGGCCAGGCGAAAGGTCATATCTGAAAAGGATAGGTTTGAGGGGGTGCTCAGGTCATTCCGGCACCTCACGGAAAATAACATTCGCCTCCACTACGGCGAGATCAGGAACCTTTCGGGATCATTAAGACAGCAGGTAAAATTCAGGATGAAATATGAAAATGAAAGTCTGCAGGTTACCAAACGGGCAATTGTAAAGTCAGCAGGAAATCTTTGTCTCCAGGCTGGAACAGCTATAGATAATTTTGCTGTTCATATACGGAAAGACAGCAAAAAACAGCTTGGTCATCATAGTACGGTCGTCAGTCAGCTCCAGCAAAAGCTGGATGTGCATAGCAGGCTGGCAGTAAAGGAGAAAATCCTGGAATTGAAAAATGTGGAAAAGAATATAAATAATATGAACCCGGTGAATGTACTGAAACGTGGATATAGCATTACCTTACGGAACGGGAAGGTGATCAGGTCCGGCGAAGAAGTAAACCCGGGGGATATTATTGATACTACCGTTTTTGATGGTAGTATTACCAGTATTGTACAACAAAGCACCCAACCAGATCATGAAAGCTAAAATTAATTATACAGAGGCCTTTGAAGAACTGCAGCACATTGTTTCTGAAATTGAGCAGGGAGAGATATCTGTGGACGAGCTATCAGAAAAGGTAAAACGGGCAACGGAGCTGATCAAGCTCTGCAAAAACAAGCTTGCCACTACAGAAGAAGACGTAAAGAAGATCCTGACGGAACTGGATACCGCAACGGATGAGGAGGAAGATGAAGATGACTGATAATGCAGGACAGTCCGTACCCGGATGACAGGCTGGGGAATTAGCAGATGTTGTGCTATTGCTTCAGTTGCTGAATACCCTGCTACTGCTTGTTATGCCGACCTGAGGAGGTATCTGCCTGAATGCCCCGTAAAAAGAGTTAAGATATTGATTGGGTAATATTCACTTTTTAAATTCAACCGGCACGATGATACGTATTGCCATATGGTCTCTTTTTTTATTGCCGGCTTTTTCAGGGATCTATGCCCAGCAACCGCAGGTGCTCACTGATGACGGGGCCTGGTGCTGGTTCAGCGACCCCCGCGCCATTTATACCAGCGCTGAAAAAGCTGAGATCGTTACCGGGTGGATTGATAAAAGAGGGAACGTGTATGCGGCATCGTTAGTGCCGGGTTCAGGAAAGATTGTTACAAAAAAACTCTACCCGGAACTGGAGGTAGATGATCACGATAACCCGGCTTTCCTGGAGCTGGCAGACGGGCATATACTAAGCCAGTACACCTGGCACAACGGTACCGTTAACGGCATGGGCGTTATTCAGAATACCACAGAGCAGCCTTACGATGTAGCGCATTTTGGGACACCGGTGGTATTTCAACCCTATGATTCGGCACTCGTTAAAAAATACAAGAAGCAAACATACAGTTATGCCAATCCATTCAGGCTGGAAGCCGAACAAAATAAGCTGTACAGCTTCGGTCGCTGGATCGGCTTTAAACCTAATATGATCACTTCAACGGATAATGGAAAGACCTGGTCCGATCCCAAAGTGGTGATCACCTCCAAAGTGCTGGATGTAAATAACCGCCCATATGTTAAATACCATTCCGACGGAAAATCAAAGATACACCTGCTGTTTACCGACGGGCATCCCAACAATGAGCCGCTTAATTCCGTGTACTATTGTTACTATGAAAACAATACTTTCTGGCGGGCCGACGGTACACAGATATGCACGGTTGATAACCTGCCTTTTTATCCCGAAGATGCATCCGTCGTATACAAAGCCACCCCGGAAACAGGCAAGGCCTGGATATTTGATATCGCGATCGATAAAAAAGGACGTCCTGTGGTTGCCTATACACGCTATCCTGCCAACCAGGAGCATTTGTATTATTATGCCGTGTATCATAAAGGAAAATGGGAAGACAACCAGCTTATCCATTCCGGAAAATGGTTTCCCGAAGATGAAGAGGGGAAAAAGCAAAGAGAAGAGAATTATTCAGGTGGCATGACACTGGATCCTGCAGATCCGTCAACTATCTATTTTTCCCACCAGGTCAGCGGTGTATTTGAACTCTCGAAGGCAACTACCGGGAACTTTGGAAAAACCTGGAAAATAACCCCCATTACCCGAAATTCCTCATTAAATAATGTGCGTCCCGTTATACCGCGTTATAAGAAAAAGTCGGACCCGACCGTATTGTTGTGGATGCAGTGCAGGAAATACCTGCATTACACGAACTATGATGCGGATATTGTATACCGGGTGTTGGAATAAGAGGCGGGCGATGAAGCTATAAGGTTTGCCGGGCAGCATTGCAGCGCAGCAAATATTATTGGTTTAATTGAAGGTATTTAAGGAAAGGTCTTAGTATGCCTTAACTTCTTAGTGGTTTAATTTAGTATTGATTATGTCAAATCTGATCGACAGGAGGAAATTCATTAAAATGTCTGCAGGTGCAGGAATGGCAACTGCCATATGGACGCCCCTGCTTGAAAAAGCATTGGCTGTAAAAGCAAACGATGTTACCAGGTCCATCCAGGATGTAAAGCATATTGTGATCCTTATGCAGGAGAATCGTTCTTTCGATCATTATTTTGGATCGATGAAAGGTGTCCGGGGTTTTGGAGACCGGTTCCCTATTCCGCTGGAAAGCGGGAAAAGAGTGTTTCATCAGTCAGATGGTAAAAAGATCATTCCCCCATACAGGGCGAACAGGAAGACGACCAATGCGGCTTTGATCAATGGAACACCCCATGATTTTCCGGATACCCAGGCCGCCTGGAACCAGGGTAAATATGGCTTTTGGCCTTTGTTTAAAAAGCCTTATTCTATGGCGTATTATACCAGGGAGGAAATACCTTTTCAGTATGCCATGGCCGAATCATTCACGATCTGTGATGCCTATCATTGTTCGGTAGCAACAGGAACCGATCCCAACCGTATTGTTTTTTGGTCGGGCTCTAATTTTGATCCGGCGAAACGTGCAGCGGGTATTAATTGTACCGATGAGCATTCAGAGCCTGTCAACCTGCGGTGCTGGATCACAGGCAAAATACCCGATCCGGGTTATACATACAGGGGCCATGCTTTTACCTGGCCCACCATACCTGATGTGCTGCAGGAGGCCGGTATACGTTGGAAGATCTACCAGGATCCGAATAACAACTGGACGGGTGCGATGCATGGTTGTCTGGCGTTTGAAAGTTTCAGGAATGCTAAACCGGGATCGTCGGTTTACGAAAATGGTATGCGGCACTGGTCTGTACAGGACCTGCTGAACGATGTAAAGAATAATACACTTCCGCAGGTAAGCTGGGTATTGCCTTCGCAGGACGATTCGGAGCATCCGGGTGCGCCCTCAAGTCCTTACCGGGGCGCGGATTTTACGCATAGTGTGTTGAGCGCCGTTACGGCCAATCCCGAAGTGTGGAGCAAAACGGCTTTCTTTCTTACGTTCGATGAAAATGATGGGCTTTTTGATCACCTGCCTGCCCCTGCGGTACCTTCTTATAACCTTGATGGTACGTTGGCTGGTAAATCCACGCTTGACCTGCAGGGTATGTATTTTCATAACGATAAGGGAACAGACGAATTTCCCAATATTCATTGGGGTGCCAACAGCAAAAGGATCTACCAGGATAAAAGAGATACTATTACAGGGAACATACGCCCCTGGGGGCTGGGACCGCGTGTGCCCATGTATATCATTTCTCCCTGGAGTAAAGGCGGATGGGTAAATTCAGAAGTAGCTGATCATACATCTGTTGGACAGTTTATAGAAAAACGTTTTGGAGTGGTTATACCGGCTATCAGTCCCTGGCACCGGGCTGTTTGCAGCGACCTGACCTCTGCTTTTGATTTTGAAACGCCCAATGATCCTGTAATCCCTCCAATGCCTGCAACCTCCGATCATGCAGCTTTGGATGAAGCTTCCCAAAAATTGCCAAAGGCCCTGGCGCCTGATACGCCTTCGCCGCTATACCATGAAAAGGGGATCAGGTATTCCAGAAAACTTCCCTACCGTTTGTATACGCATTGCAAAGTATTGAAAGGTGAAAATAAAGTAAGACTGGTATTCGAAAACAAAGGTGCTGCGGGGGCTGTGTATCATGTTTATGATATGAATCATCTGCAAAAAATACCCAGGCGTTATACCGTAGAAGCCGGCAAAATGTTGAGCGATGAATGGGATACTGCAGCAACCGATGGAACGTATGATCTTGAAGTATATGGCCCGAATGGTTATTTTCATAAGTTTTCCGGTAGCATTCAAAACCACGAACCGGAGGTTGCATTAGCATATGATCACGTAAAAGGCTCCATTTCGGCAGTCGTGTATAATCCGGCCGGTCATCCTGTTAACATCACCATTGTTGCAAACGCGTATCAGCATAAGGATGAAGGTCCCTGGTTGATAAAGCTGGGAGCTGGAAAAAAGAAAAGTAAAGCCTGGTTGTTGGGCAGCAGCGGCAACTGGTACGATTTTTCTGTCAGAACGGAGGATGGATTTCTGTACCGTTTTGCAGGAAGGGTGGAGACCCAACGGCATGGCATAAGCGATCCTGCCATGGCAACGGAAATATAAAGAAGACCGGTCTGTACCCCGGAATGACAGACTGTAGAAGTTATACCGGACTGCAGTGCAGATGTAGGTCGATTGTTCCGTTTGCTACATACCCTGCTACCGCTTGTCATGCCGGCGCAGAAGGCATCTGCTGAACACTAGGCTTACCGTAAATCCTTTCTGTGAAACATATCCTTTGGTGGCCATTCATCAAAAAGCTCGTTATTAAGAAATTTCATTTCGGGGTTGAATGATTGGATTAAAATGACTTTCTTTCTCCTGCTCCAGCCTTTAATTTCCTTTTCCCTGGCAAGGGCATCATTCACATATTTGAAGTCCTCATAGTAGAGCAAATAGAAGCAGTTATATTTACCGGTAAAGCTTTTTTGACTCCCTCTTGCTAAATAATGCTCAATGATCCTTTGCTGAAGATTATTTGTAATGCCTGTATATAGAACGGTTTTTGTGAAATTGGTTAGCATATATACATAGTATGAATGGTATGCTGGCATAGGCAATTGTTAGCATTTATCCGAAATTAATTCATTTACAGGAATGGAAAGCAGATTGCTTTAGGCGGAACAGGTTACCTTAGGTAAAACAGATTCCTCGTACCTCGGAATGACAGACTGTGGAATATGAATTGAACGATAGTACTAGTGCCGAACAGTTACACTATCGTTGAACCAGGCTCCACAGCTTGTCATGCCGACGCAGGAGGCGTCTATCGTTGCAGGGTGTTTCTATTTACATATGAAGGTCCGTGCTGTATCAGGTTACCTTAGGGAAACAGATTCCTCGTTCCCGGGAATGACAGACTGTGGAATATGAATTGAACGATGGTACTAATGCTGAACAGTTGCACTATTGCTGAACCAGGCTCCACAGCTTGTCATGCCGACGCAGGAGGCATCTATCGTTGCAGGGTTTCTATTATTTACATTATGGGGATCATGCTGTATCAGGTTACCTTAGGTAAAACAGATTCCTCGTACCTCGGAATGACAGACTGTAGAATATGACTTGAACGATAGTACTAATGCCGAATAGTTGTACTATTGCTGAACCAGGCTCCACAGCTTGTCATGCCGACGCAGGAGGCATCTATCGTTGCAGGGTGTTTCTATTTACATATGAAGGTCCGTGCTGTATCAGGTTACCTTAGGTAAAACAGATTCCTCGTACCTCGGAATGACAGACTGTGGAATATGAATTGAACGATAGTACTAGTGCCGAACAGTTGCACTATTGCTGAACCAGGCCCCACAGCTTGTCATGCCGACGCAGGAGGCATCTATCCCCGGTACTATAAGTGACCGGCATTTAAAAGCCATTATTCCTCTTTTTTTATAAATATTTATTATACATTTGAAATCATCGGTTACGTACCCGGTTTTGAAACTATTCAATGCCAGCTGGCACGGTTCTTCCCCGGAGGTTTCATATTGCACTGATGACGTGTGTTGGGGAGCCGGCGTATCGGAGAAAGCATTATGAATCTTTTGAGGTTTTGAAGGATTGCATTATAACCTGCATCGTTCCATGAAAGATAACGATATTACAATAAGCGTCATGCGGGCGGAAGACGCCGTGGTTGCATTAAGCCTGTCTGCTGCGGAAGGCTGGAACCAAACGGCAAGCGACTGGGAGTTTTTAATAACATATCCGGGAAGCATTTGTGTGGCTGCTGTGTGCGAAAAAGAGATCGTTGCAACAACCACGTCCATTCATTATTCAAACCGGCTTGCCTGGATTGGAATGGTGCTGGTAAAAAAAACATACAGAGGGAGGGGGCTCAGCAAATTGCTGCTTGACCATGTTTTCGGAAAGTTGAGATCCTTCTCTTCCATTAAGCTCGATGCCACACCCCAGGGACAGCAGGTGTATACAAAATTTGGCTTCAAAAATGAATACCGTATTGCAAGAATGGTGCATACAGCGCTCCCTGACATAGCTGTTCCCGGCGATGAGGTTTTACCGGAACCGGCCCGGCCGGAACATATTCCCGGGATCGTAACCCTGGACGAAGCCGTTTTTGGTATAAACCGGGCGCCGCTAATTGAAATGCTGATAAAGGTCTGTCCGCATAAGGCATGGGTATTGGTAAGGAATGGCCGAATTACGGGGTTTGCCTTGGGAAGGGACGGAAGCAAATACCACCACATAGGTCCTGTAACAGCCCTTACCCAGTCAGGTGCCCATTTACTTCTAATGCATGCGCTGGACAAGCTTACAGGAAGACCGGTTGTTATAGATGTGTTATGCGATAAGGAGGAATTGATGTATTCATTAACTGCCGCCGGATTTAACACACAACGTTATTTTACAAGAATGTACAAAGGAGGAAATCCCTTTCCCGGCGTCAGCAGCCATATGTTTACTATATGCGGACCGGAATTGGGATAAACGAAAACCTGTTCCGGCCGGGGCATTTTGTCTGAAAATATCCGGCGGGAGAATATTTTTCAGCTTTAAAAGGATGAATCTTTAAAAATTGGAGGCATACCCGAAACAGTATTAAATTTGATCGTTTTGTTACCGTAAAAGAGCAATATGGCCAAAGCCAGAAAATCTACCCCAACCGGCGTAAAGGAAATAGCGCGTAGAGCGAATGTTGCGCTGGCAACTGTAGACAGGGTAATTCATGGCAGACCGGGTGTTTCCAAAAAAACACTGGAAAAGGTAAAGAAGGTAATTGATGAAATGAATTACCAGCCTAATATTATCGGCAGAAGGCTTGCTTCCATGAAAGCGTATCATTTTGCAGTGCTGATCCCGGAGATCAATGAAGAGTCGGGCTTTTTCTGGGAAGGTCCTGCCAGTGGCATAAAGCTGGCGTCAGAAGAAATAAAATCAATGGGAGTGGGGGTTACCACCTTTTTCTTTGATCAGAATGATAAGGACTCCTTTCTTAAAAGCTCGGATAAAATTTTGAAAGGAAAATTTGATGGTGTGCTGCTGGCACCTTTCTTTATTGAAGAATCCATAACATTCACCCGCGCATGTGAAGCCAGGAACATTCCATATGTATTCATCAATTCCGATATTCCTGATCAGAAAAGCCTTTCCTATATAGGACCCGACCTGTTTGCGAGCGGGTATCTCGGTGGTCAGCTGATCAGCTATCTTGTAAAACCCCGTGACCAGGTTCTGATCATCAATATTTCCCGGGAAATTAAAAATACCAGGCATAACCGGCTGTTGCGTAAAGAAGAGGGGGTACGGTCTTACTTTGCGCGTTATAAGATCAGGAACGAAATTTTAAAGGCTGATATTACCAATGTAAACGAGAAAACAATTGAAAAGAAGATCCTGGAAGTATTGACAAAAAACCCTCGCATTGGTTTGCTATTCGTTACCAACTCCCGCGTGATAAGCGTGGCTAAATGCCTGGAAAGAAATCATATCAAGCGTGTAAAAATCATTGGTTATGATCTTATACCTTCCAGCATTGATTATCTTAAGAATGGCTTAATAGATTTCCTGATTTGCCAGAAGCCGCAGGAGCAGGGCTACCGGGGTATTATGGCACTCTATCACCATCTTATATTGAATCGTAGGGTTCCGGAAGTGTACCATATGCCGATTGATATTGTGACAAAGGAGAATTACGCTTATTATCAGGTATGAAAATTATTTTGTTAAATACCTGCTTACTTTTAAATTTGGTTAGGGTTGGGTACGTACCCGAAAATTAATGCCTCCGCTTATATAAGCTTGCATATAATCCTGTTAATGTATAATGGCAATAATGGACGCATTTACCTTCGGCGAAAACGATTCTCATTGCGGTAAAATCGGAGATAAGCAGATGCCGTAATAAAAGTTCAAATTTTTCAGGCGGGTGGTGACACCATAGCCGTAAACTTTAGGAATACGATCTGTAAAATACCCCGAAGGGGTTTAATTTGAATAACCACCGGTTGTACCGGTGGTAAGTTCAAGGCTTACATTGAACCCCATTCGGGGTTCAACAAAAACCTTGATATTTGCCTCCCAACGAAGTTGGGGGCTATTCATATGTAAGCCCTTCAGGCTTAAATTGACGGCCATGGTGGTGACACCCACCTGTAGCGCCTGCCACCGGCCGGTGTCTCACTGAGTGGTAGATTTGTAAAGAACGAAAGCTTGAAATGCACCTGTAATAGCCTTATTTAATTTAAAAGCGTTTTTTAAAATAATATATGACTGACCTGTTACAAAAGTATATCGCTCTCTTGCAGCCTTCCGAAAGGCTGATAAGAGATATAACCGCCATAGATGGCGACATCATCATATTAGGCGTGGGGGGCAAAATGGGACCGGACCTTGCCCGGCTTTGTAAAGCGGCGATTGTCAGGGCCGGGATAGAAAAAAAAGTAACAGGTGTCGCCAGGTTTTCAGAACCGGGCCTGCAAAAGGAACTGGAGGACGAAGGTATACAAACCATTAAAGCCGACCTGCTGGATGATAAAGTATGGGCAACCTTTCCCAAAGTGAAAAATGTGCTTTACCTGGCAGGTACAAAATTTGGCACAAAAGGGAATGAGCCTTTTACATGGGCGATGAATACCTTCCTGCCATCCCGCGTGGCAGAATATTATAAAGATTCCAGGATCGTGGTCTTTTCTACAGGAAATGTATATCCGCTAACGGCAACGGATAGTGGTGGAGCAACAGAGCAATTACCCCCTCAGCCGGCAGGGGAATATGGCCAGTCATGTCTCGGCCGGGAAAGAATATTTCAATACTTCTCAGGAAAGTATAATACGCCCCTTCTTATTTACCGGTTGAACTACGCGAACGATGTGAAATATGGCGTATTGCTGGAAATTGCCCGTTCTGTATGGGAAGGCAGGGCTATTGACCTTACCATGGGCAATGTGAATGTGATATGGCAGGCGGATGCCAATGAATTTGCTATCAGGAGCTTATTGCATTGCTCCACACCTTCTACTATACTGAATATTACAGGCCCCGAAACAGTTTCCGTTCGCTGGATAGCAACGTGGTATGGTGATTTTTTTGATAAGAAACCCGTTTTCACCGGGCAGGAGTCGTCAACAGCATTGCTCAGCAATGCGGCGGAAAGCTTTAAACGATTCGGATACCCTTCTACTTCGCTTAAAGTGATGGTGGAAATGATCGGTGATTGGGTAAGAAACGCAGGAGCAACCATAAATAAACCAACACATTTTCAGGAAAGAGATGGAAACTACTAAGTATACACAAACCGGTTTGTCTGCTGCAATAACCAGGCTTTTATACAGTGGCACCGTTATCCCGGCGCATCCGCTGGTTTTGCAAAAAGATTCGAAACAGATCGATGAGCCCGGGCAGCGGGCGCTCACCCGTTATTATATCAACAGTGGTGCAGGAGGGGTGGCGGTAGGGGTTCATACCACACAGTTCGAAATACGTTATAAGGAGTTTCAGTTGCTGGAGCCGGTACTAAGGATTGTTGCGGAAGAAATTGATTCTGCTCCTTTGGAAAGCCCGTTTTTAAAAGTAGCCGGTATTTGCGGGGAAACCAGCCAGGCGGTTGCAGAGGCGGAAGCTGCACGGAAATATGGTTATCATATGGGGTTGCTGAGCATGGGTGGCTTATCTCATTATACGGAAGATGTATTACTGGAAAGAGTGAAAGCGGTCGCGTCCGTTATCCCGGTATTTGGCTTTTATTTGCAACCGGCTGTAGGAGGGAGGGTGCTGAGTTATAATTTCTGGAAGCAATTTGCAGAGATACAGGGGGTATACGCGATCAAGATCGCGGCATTCAACAGGTATCACACGATCGATGTGGTAAAGGCAGTGTGTTATTCTTCGAGAAAAGATGAAATTGCCTTGTATACCGGCAATGACGATAATATTGTCGCCGATCTTCTTACACCTTATCGGTTTATGGTAGATGGAAAAACGGTGGAAAAGACTTTTGTCGGTGGTCTTTTAGGGCATTGGGCATTTTGCACGGCGCATGCGGTGAATACTTTACAGGAAGTAAAGTATTGCATTAACAACGGCTTTGCTGGTGTTGAACATGTATTGGCAAAGGGCATTGAAATCACCGATGCCAACGCAGCAGTATTTGACGTGGCGCATAATTTCCACGGTTGCATTGCAGGTATTCATGAAATGTTACGGCGTGAAGGTGTTATGGCGTATACAGGTTGCCTGTTGGAGAAAGAAAAATTATCGCCGGGGCAGCTGGCTAAGATCGATGCTGTTTGTGACAAATATTTTCCCGGTTTGTAACTGAGCGGGCAGGAAGATAGGGCCCCGGTAGTTCTGTTCTGGAATGACCAACTATTAGCGACTAGGCAAATAAATTTAAAAAACAAATTATGCAACTAAGTTGCAATTATCCCAAAGTTTACTAACTTTGGCTGGTGCGCATATTGAATAATATATTTGCAAGAAGGATCAACGGGACTTTTTTGTTCCTTGTTCTCGTTCATTTTATAGCGCTCAAAAGTATTCATACACATATTCACCGGCATAATGGCAATGGTGAAAGCAGGGTGGAAAAGGCAACCGGCGTATGGACGGATGATCGTCACGATTGTGAGCTTTGCTCTTTTCAGCTTACAGGACTTCCTGTTGCCCCCTTTTTTATTACAGGAACGGCTGCCGGTGCGACTACGGTATATAAGGACGGCTTTTCTTCCTGGTATCACTTTAACGGCTTTCTCCGGCTATTAAGCGACCGCGGACCTCCCCGCCAGCAGGGAAATGTTTTCTTTGCCCACGCCGGTTGCATTTGATATACCATCGGAAACCAGGAACGCTTTTGGATATTCCGGGCTGTATACACGCATATGCCTGCCGGGTGGCTGGTTGCTGATAAAACGGAAGTCGTACTTATAAACAGCAGCAGTTACTAAAATACCCCAACATTTATCTTACTTATTAATCTGGAATATCGTGAAACGGAGGTCGTTTTTTAAAAATGCATCCCTAACGGTGGCCGGTACCGGTTTTTTCGGGTCATCATCGCTCGTTGCGCCGGGCCACGAACGGAATGATCATTTTTCCGGCAGGTATGCAAAGAATATTATCTTCTTGATAAGTGATGGCATGAGCACAGGAACCCTGGCTATGGCGGATCTGTACGCTCAGCAAATTCTTAGCAGGAAAAGTAACTGGATGAAGTTATACCAGGAACAAAAATTGGGCAGGGCTTTGATGGATACGGCGTCGGCAAGCTCTATTGTCACAGATTCTGCTGCCGCCAGCTCAGCCTTTGGTGGTGGAGTAAGGGTAAAAAACGGCGTGCTGAATATAGGCGCTGACGGAGCTTTCCATTTGCCGGTCTGGCAAAAATTTAAGAAGGCGGGCAAAAAAGCGGGTTGTGTTACTACTGTTACGATCACCCATGCAACCCCCGCGGGCTTTTGTGTAAATGCAGCCAAGCGGAATGCCGAACCGGATATCGCAGCCACCTATGCGGAGATTGGATTGGATATTTTGATGGGTGGGGGAGATGAGTTTTTCAATCCCGATAAAAGAGCAGACAAAAAGGACCTGTATAAAGTATACGAGCAAAAAGGATATCAGGTTATTAAAGACGGGCCGGGCTTGAGGAATATTCAAAAAAACAAACCGTTGCTGGGTGTTTTCGGTACGGGTGCCTTACCCTATTCAATAGACAGGATCAACAATGCAGGTTTGCAAAATACCCCCACACTCGCAGAAATGACCACTGTGGCCATTGATCACCTGAAAGACCATACAAATGGATTTGTGCTCCAGGTAGAAGCCGGAAAGGTAGATTGGGCAGCTCATGCCAATGATATTGCAGGATTAATTCACGATCAACTGGCTTTTGATGAAGCGATAAAGGTAGCGATGGCGTTTGCAGAAAAAGACGGGAATACGCTGGTGATCATTACCACGGATCATGGAAATGCCAACCCGGGAACCATCTACGATGCAGATGCAACGAAAAAGTTCAATAGCATTTCCCAATACAGGTATACCAACGAATACTTATTAAATGGAATAAAGCCTGATTTCAATTTACAACAAACCAAAGACTGGGTATATGAAGTCAACAAGATTCGTCTTGCA
>CAKSVK010000075.1 GCA_934502905.1 uncultured Chitinophagaceae bacterium | reverse complement strand
CGTGTTGTGTGGTGGAGACCCGAACAGAGCCCCACACCTCTTTAATTCTACTTAGACACGTTTCGAACAGTACTAGTCGAAAACTTCGGACAGCTGTGAACCTATATTACCATAACGAAGGATGCGCAGTGAAAAGATCTTTTCTGATGGCACCAGAACTTTACCCCCGGACGTTATCTGCTTTCGGCTTTAATCCGCCATGTACAGGTCCTTTGCAGGCGGTCAATGACCTGGAGTGAATAAATCTCTAAAAATAAATGAGCTGTGAAAGTCGCGTGAAGACATGCGACGGGGCAGCCGGTTGCTCCTGCACGTGTCTTCACGTGCAGTGCAGCAGATCGGTCTGAGATACCTGTCTTCAGGACAGATCCTTCGCAAGCTCACGATGCCAAGCGGAAGAATAATGGAGGAGTATCTATTCTTACGTGTAATTATTCTGGGTCAGACCCTTCGCGTACTCAGGGTGACAAACGGAGGAATGATGGAGGGAGCATACGATCGATGTCTGAAGAGCCCTGCATATAACAAAAAAAGGGTCTCATTTTCATGAAACCCTTTACTGTATTGAGTGGGAGCACACGGGCTCGAACCGCGGACCCTCTGCTTGTAAGGCAGATGCTCTGAACCAACTGAGCTATGCTCCCTTATCCCGTTTTATTGGGAGTGCAAAGATAAGCGTTGCTTTATTTCTGCAAAATTTTTTCTCTCTTTTTTCCGCTATTTTCCGAATTTCTTTTTCAATGCGCTCAGTGCATCAGACATGGAACCGGAAGACAGGTCGGGCTCTTTATCTCTTCTCTCCGGTCTTTTTCCGCCGGGGCGGGAACCACTGTTATGCCTGGCCGGCGCATCCTGTGTTTGTTTGATGGACAGTGCAATACGTTTCCGGACAGTATCTACTTCCAGCACTTTTACCATTACCTTGTCGTTGAGCTTTAGCGCTTCGTTTGGATCTTCAATATACTTGTGGGCAATCTCTGATACGTGTACCAGTCCGTCCTGTTTCACACCAATGTCTACAAAAGCGCCGAAACGGGTGATATTGGTAACGATACCCGGCACGATCATTCCCACCTGTACGTCTTCTATTTTGTAAATGCCGGCAAATTCAAACTGCTGTACCTCGCTGCGCGGATCAAGTCCCGGTTTTTGCAATTCTTTTAATATATCCTGTATGGTCAGTTCCCCGAACTGTTCGCTCACATATTTTTTTGCATGGATATTTTTAAGCAATGTTTCGTTGTTCACCAGGTTTTTCACTTCCACGTTATGGTCGCGGGCTATTTGCTGTACCACGTTATAGGCTTCGGGATGCACCCCACTTTCGTCAAGCGGGTTGTCACCTCCTTTGATGCGTAAAAATCCGGCGCATTGCTCAAAGGCTTTTCCACCCAGGCGGGGGACTTTCAGCAACTGCTCCCTGCTGGTGAAGCCACCGGTTTCGTTTCTGTATTTTACGATGTTTTCTGCAATGGTGCTGCCGATGCCACTGACATACGACAGCAGGTGCTTGCTGGCTGTGTTAAGGTTAACACCTACCTGGTTTACGCAGCTTACCACGGTCTGGTCCAGCTTTTCCTTCAAACGGAACTGGTTGACATCATGCTGGTACTGACCTACACCGATACTTTTAGGGTCAATCTTTACCAGCTCCGCCAGCGGATCCATCAGCCTGCGCCCTATACTAACGGCGCCGCGCACTGTAATATCATGATCCGGGAATTCTTGCCGCGCAGTTTCCGACGCAGAGTACACGGAAGCACCATCTTCATTTACCAGGAAGACCGGCAGTCCCAACCGGAGGTTTTTAATAAATTGTTCTGTCTCTCTGCCGGCAGTTCCATCGCCGATGGCAATGGCTTCGATGCTGTATTCTTTTACCAGGTGGCGTATGGTATATTCGGATGCGGACAATTTGCCGGGTTCGTGTATATATATAAGATCGTTCTTTTTCAACTCTCCTTTTTCATCGAGGCACACTACTTTGCAACCCGTCCTGTAACCGGGATCGATGGCTAATACTTTTTTGCTACCCAGCGGCGAGCCTAATAATAATTGCTTCAGGTTTTCAGCAAATACATTAATGGCTTCTTCATCCGAATTTTGTTTCAACATCGAACGGAACTCTGTTTCCAGCGCCGGCTGCAGCAATCGCCGGTAGGCATCGCGGCAGGCTTTTTTTACCTGCAGACTGCTTTCCCCGCTGCCTTTCACATACTGATCTTCTATCAGGGCCAGTGCCGTTTCTTCCTCCGGCGATATGGCTATCCGTAATACGCCCTCCACGAAACCACGTAATACAGCCAATGCGCGGTGAGAGGGTACTTTCATCACCGGCTCTTTATATTCGAAATAATCTTTGTATTTAATGCCTTCGGTTTCTTTATCGGTTACCACTGTGCTTTGAAGCGTTGCTTTTTCTTCAAACAATGTACGCAGCTTTGCCCTGAGCGATGCTTCCTCATTTATTTGCTCTGCGATAATATCCCTGGCGCCCTGCAGCGCCTCCTCGGCTGATTTTACTTTTTCGTTGATATATTCCGCAGCTTTGGACTGCGGATCGTTTTCCTTTTGCTCCAGCAGTAATGCCGCCAGCGGCTCCAGTCCGTTTTCACGTGCTGTTTGCGCTTTGGTTTTGCGTTTGGGCTTGTATGGCAGGTAAATATCTTCCAGTTCTGCCAGGGTTTGTGTCCTGTCCAGCTTTTCCTGCAATTGCTCTGTCATTTTACCCTGTTCCGAAATTGACTTTTCGATAGCGGCCTTCCTCTCTGTAAAGGCTTTCAATGTTTTGTTTTCATCTTCTATCTGCTGTATCACTACTTCATCCAGTGCGCCGGTTTTGTCTTTGCGGTAGCGGGCAATAAAAGGTATGGTAGAACCATCTTCCAGCAGCGAGAGTACTGCTTCCACCTGCTGTACACGCAGGTTCAACTTTGAGGCTATTATAACTGCAAATTCCATAAGACTGCGAAACTAACTGCTGAAACCCGAAACAAAAACTTGGAAAAATGATTTCTATTTTATAACAGGTTGAATAGCTGTGGATAACTTCAGAATATGGCAAACCCGAAACGAACGTATTACAAAAGCTATTAAAATGATGAGCTGGCTTCGCGGTGGGCGGGCTCAAAACAATAAACCGGCACTTTGCACCTCTCATTTTTTATTTTTTGCAGTGGGGGCGGGATGACTTATAGTGTTCCTTATAAAGAGGCTTACCCCCATCAATAGCCTCACACTTCGTGTACCTGTTTTTGATTTTCTTTTCCTTCTGCGAATACACTCGCGTCTGTTTCCGGAAATAAAAAATGCTCCTGGCGGAGCACTGTTAATTGACTTTGCGGTGAGGGCGGGATTCGAACCCGCGGTACAGTGTTACCCGTACGGCAGTTTAGCAAACTGCTGATTTCAGCCACTCATCCACCTCACCAATAAAGGACGGCAAAAATAGGGGGATTCATCAGAATTCCCAAAACAAAAATTTCTATACCTTATGCTAACAAAGCATCCATCGCAGCTTTTACACTTCCATGTTGCAACAGGATAGCTTTTGCCCTGTCATAATTTTCGATACCGGCTTTTTCCATTAATATTTTCACTGCACGGTCGGTGATCTTGTCGTTTATAAGCTTTACGTGTACCATGCGGTTGTCTTCTACTCTTCCCAGCTGTATCATGGTGGTAGTACTGATGATGTCAAAGATCATTTTCTGTGCCGAACCGGCTTTCATACGGGTGCTGCCTGTAAGAAATTCGGGACCTGTTATCACTTCCACAGGGAGATCAGCCACTGCAGCGATGGGAGAATCAGGGTTGCTGACAATACAACCCGTGGTAATATTATGCGCTTTACATTGTTTGAGCGCCGCCAGCACAAAAGGAGTAGTACCGCTGGCAGATATGCCGATGATAATGTCTTTACCGGATACCTGGTATGCTGTCAGCTCCTGCCAGGCGGCTTCGGTATCATCTTCCTTTTCTTCCGGTGCTTCCACCAGGTGTTCCAGCCCTCCTGCCAGCACAACGTTTACCACTCCTTTTTCAATGCCGTAAGTAGTAGGCAGCTCTATTGCATCCAGGACGGATAACCTGCCTCCACTGCCCGCGCCCACATAAAACATCCTGCCGCCGGACTGCAATGCAGCAACAACGGCTTTGATGAGGGTGTTTATCTGGGGAAGGGCTTTTTCGATCGCAAGCGCCACCTTCTGGTCTTCCTTGTTGATATTCGCAGTCAGCTCCTCCACAGGCATTTTTTCCAGATGCCTGTATAGAGAGGGATGTTCGGTGATTTTTGTCATTGCCATTATTTTACTCCTTCGGAGAATGAAATATATAACCGGATACTAACCTGTTGCTAAAATAATTCAGGCTGCTGATTTTCATCCTTTTTACTCGCTTCCCATTCCATCTGCGTGCTCTTGCTGTAATCGGCAAGCTTTGCGCCTACTGCCCTCCAGCCCATGATCTCCACCACCTTATTAAGCTTTATTTTCCCGCTCCTTACCTGCGCGCCTCTGCCTGTCTGCATCAGCAAAACAGGTTCGGAGGCAGTGGTTACCACTTCCAGCCTGTTGCCTTCGCCGTCCTTAATAAATGAAAACCGGTTTTTTAAGGTAGTTGTTTCAATTTTGAACCGTTTAACATTGTACTGAAGCTTTTCGTTGTCCAGGTATACGGCAGTGATCACTTTTTCCGGGTCGAATTTTTCTATCAGTAAAACATTTTCTGCGTCAAACTTTTGGGTCAGCTCCAGGTCTGTGATCTCATAGCTTCCGTTGCTATAGATCACCAGCAATTGGTCTTCCGGATCAAACTTTCCGAGATAAGTACCTTTCTCCTCCGTGTTAAGCCTTCCAAATGTATTATCAAACCACAGCTTTATAGCGCTTAAGGTAGATCGTCCTGCTTCTTTGAATTTAACTGATTTAACCGGGTACTTGGTGACCTGGTTACCCATGCTGCTTCTGCCTTTTATTTCCAGTTCTTCAAAATAGAAGTCCAGCTCTTTATTACGGGCTGAGCTGTTGGGACTCAGGACGATCTTTACCACTTCAGCCTCACCATTAGGATTAACCGAAAAATAGTGTACCTTACTTTTATCTGCACCTTTGGTCAGGTCATATTCTTTATCCCGGGTAATGCCGGTGACGTTAAACCGCTTGGCATAGCTTACCCCGGTTTTACCATCCAGGTAGATCATGTTATAAGTGGTCCGCTCATCTCCCTTTTTAAAGATCGCCACATGTATGATGTCCTTACCTATGAATACTTTGTCAGCCACCTTTACCACTTTCATGATCCCGCGTTTGGTGAAGGCAATAATATCATCCAGGTCGGAACAATCTTCTACGAATTCGTCTTTTTTCAGGCCTGTACCGATAAACCCTTCTGCACGGTTTACATACAATTTGGCATTGGCAATGGCTACCTGCTTTGCCTGTATGGCTTCAAACAGCTTGATCTCTGTTTTACGTTCCCGCCCTTTGCCGTATTTTTTCAGGAGGTTTTCATAGTAGCTTACGGTAAAGTCTGTAAGGTTGTTGAGATCGTGCTTTACCTGCTTGATCTCCGCTTCTATTCCTTTGATCTGGCTGATGAGCTCGTCAATATCCAGCTTATAGATCCTTCTTACCGGCTTTTCTGTCAGCTTTATAATATCTTCCCTGGTGATGTCTCTTCTTAGTTGTTTCTTAAAAGGCACGAATGCTTTGTCAATAGCGATCAGCACTTTTTCCCAGGTTTCGTGCTTTTTCTCCAGCTCCTTATAGATCTTTTCCTCAAAGAATATTTTTTCAAGAGAAGTATAATGCCATTTTTCCTGGAGCTCAGCCAGCTTTATCTCCAGCTCTTTTTTCAGCAGCTCTTTGGTAAGCTCTGTGGAAGTTCTCAAGAGCTCATGCACACTAAGAAAGCGCGGCTTCTGATCCACGATCACGCAGGCGTTGGGGGATATGCTTACCTCGCAATCTGTAAACGCGTACAAAGCGTCTATGGTGATGTCCGTAGAGATGCCCGGGGCAAGGTCCACCAGTATCTCTACTTCCGCTGCAGTATTATCTGTTACCTTTTTGATCTTTATTTTACCCTGGTCGTTCGCTTTTACAATGGAGTCCATCAGCTGGGTGGTGGTAACGCCGTAAGGAACATCGCGGATGGCAACTGTTTTTTTATCTACTTCTTCTATGCGGGACCTTACCCTCACTTTTCCACCCCTTTTCCCTTCATTATAGTTGGTAACATCTATAATGCCGCCGGTTTGGAAATCGGGATACAGCTCAAATTTTTTCCCTCTCAGGTGCCTGATGGAAGCCTCTATCAGCTCGCAGAAATTGTGAGGCAGTATCTTGGTGGAAAGTCCCACGGCAATACCTTCCGCGCCCTGCGCCAGCAGCAATGGAAATTTCATCGGCAGTGTCACCGGTTCGTTTTTCCTGCCGTCATAGCTCAGTTGCCATTCGGTTGTTTTGGCATTAAAAGCCACTTCCAGCGCAAATTTGCTCAGGCGTGCTTCTATATACCGTGCTGCTGCCGCATCATCCCCGGTTCTTACATCTCCCCAGTTGCCCTGTGTTTCTATCAGCAGATCTTTTTGACCCATGTTCACCAGCGCATCGCCAATGGAAGCATCGCCATGCGGATGATACTGCATCGCCTGCCCGATGATATTGGCTACTTTATTGAAGCGCCCGTCATCCATCTCCTTCATGGCATGCAGGATACGGCGCTGCACAGGCTTTAAGCCATCTTCTATTGCCGGCACGGCCCGCTCGAGTATCACATAGGAGGCATAGTCCAGGAACCATGACTTATACTGATCCGATATTCCTATTTCGTTTTTCATGTATGATTAATTCTTTACTTTTTACTGTTAGTGTCAATATCCTTCCTGTCACGGAATATTTAATTTATACAAAGTAACGTTGTTTTCTTTTTTTACCATATCAGCATCACCCGCTTCAAACACCGACAAAATTTTACCGGTGTTAATATTGAATTGATGATTATAGTCGCCATTTATCAACAGGTACCGGTCTGCATCTGCAAAACCCGGGAATATCTCTCTTCCTGCTGCAATGAACCGGATACCCGGATGTTTATACCCAGACATGAATTCAGAGATTTCCGCCGTCATATCATCTGCTGCAAATACAATGGCTTTCCTGTTCTCTTTTACAAAGTCCTTCACCAGCTTTTTTTGATCGAAGTAGTAAGGATACCTCGGACGAATGAAATCATTGATGTAATTCAATCCCATGATCAGCGCCAATGCGATCACTGCCAGCCGGGGATTACTAAAGCTGATCTTCTTATAGTGATATGTGATCCTGTAAAGCAATAATATCACGGTAATAAGCAGGTAAACATATTTGGTAAAACCGATATCCGAGAATATCAAAAAAATGTCGGCGATCACAAACATCAGGATGAGCCCTGTATATTTTTCGGGATGCTTCAAATAAGCCTTTATCATATATCCCCCCGAAACGGCTGCAAAGGGAAGAAGATACATGTAATGTCTGGGATCCGGCAGCAGTGGATTATAACCATTTAGGGAATAGGTCATAAAATTAGCGCACAGCAGCAGGATTATTAAGGAAACCGCTATATGGCGTTGCGCCTTGTTCTCAAATACTGATTTCTGGTATATAAATGCGCCGATGCCAAAGATCAGGTATTCGAAATCGCCATTCAACAGGAAAGCCTCCCATAGTTCATATGTGAGTCTTTTAATGAGCGCCGGCATCCCTGCAGTCTGGTAGGTAATGCCGCCGCCGGACAGGTGATTTTCTAAAAGCGCGTGATAACGGTAAAGCCAGTCGCTGGTGGTGATTTTCCAATAGAGCAGGTAAGATGACAGCAAAGCAAGTGATATACCAGCGGCATACATCCAGAACGAGATCCGCTGGCGACGGTATACGTCGTTGATAAAAAAATATAGCCAAAGCGGCAATGTGACAATGATAGACTCTTTGGTAAGCATTGCCATAAAAAGAGAAAGAGAGAAGCCCATCGCCATCCATAAGCCGGAACTATCCTTAAACCTCGTTTTATGATAAAAATAATAAGCCAGAAAGACGAAAAAACAAATACCGGTATCCGGGAGCAGCCGGTGCGCATAAAAAACAGCAGTAAAGCTGAAAAAGAAAAGTATGTAGGCATACAACAATACTGGTTCCCGGTTGCTGCTTATGAGCTTTTTTATCAGAAAAGCAGTTCCGGTCAGACAAAAAAACGAAAACAAAGCGCTGGTAATCTCGTTTATGCCGAAGATCTGGTAGAAGAATGCGGTAGCATAAATACAGGTCCACCTCAGTGAATAGTGTGAAGAAATATCTCCGGACATTTTTTCTCCTGATATTAGGCGTGCAGCATACCGTGAATAGTTGATATCGTCATTTCCGTAAAAGCCACAAAACGTAAAAAGTATATGCAAGAACATTAATGTGCTGAACGCCAGGAAAAATAAAATACCTGTATCTGGTTTTAAGCCCATATTATTATTCTTTTGATACCGCTTCTCACGATACGGAATCGCCGGCCCTGAGTTTTACTTCAAAATCTTTCAGTCCCTTTTGCTCACCCTGTACGTCAAGTCCTCCTGCTGCGATCATGCTTTTCAAACGCCAGAGCAGGTACATATCGCCGGTAGTTTCTTTTGCTTTTGACAGGAACTGGCTGATGATCTTACCGGCTTTCTGCCAGTCTTTGGTGATAAACTTTTTCAGTTCCGTATCATAAAATGTATAGTCGTGCTGCACCAGCTTCTTACCGCCTTCCAGTATACGGATCCCTTTGTTCTCATTTGCCAGGCGCACCCATTCATCGGGATCAATTTCAAATTCACTGGGCGTTATAGGCCTGGCTAATTTTTTTGCTTTCAGAAATTCCTTCGGCGGAATGGTATGCAGCCAGGCAGGATAGAATATTTGTCCCTTTTCATTGATGAACGGCAGGTTGTTCAGGTACAGGATAAATACCCTGCCCTGAAATTCCTTCATATAATGTGTAAGCCAGTAGTAGCCGCTCACATCGTGCTTGTTTTGCGCAGCCCATATCCATATGATCTCTTCCGGGTTCCTGCGCAGCGTGCCCACCAGCTCTGCTACCGTTTTATAGTCATCCACTTCACCGGTATCTGCTTTACCGCTCAGATCACCACCCTCCAGCACTTCCCGCCACCATTCTTTCCTGGTATGGATCCCTTCACCGGTATAGCAACTCATCACAGGTCCTACCGCATAATCATCCCGTATGGCAACAATCGTTCCCTGCAGGGATTCATCCAATTCTATGGCCTGTTGCAACACCACCACATCCGCTTCATTAAAAACAATATGTATCATATAGGTTTATATAAGTTGGGTCAATCAGGCGTCAGCCGTTGTTGTTTCTTCAGCCAGGTCCATTTCCACACGCAGGTTTTCAATGATGAAATCCTGCCGCTGCTGGGTATTTTTCCCCATATAATATTCCAGCAACTGCTGAAGATGGGTTTCGGGCATCACTTTCACCGGCTGGGTACGCATGTCTGAACTGATAAATCTCACAAACTCGTCCGGGGAAATTTCTCCCAGTCCTTTGAAACGGGTAATCTCCGGCTTGCTGCCGAGCTTTTTTATAGCGGCTTTCTTTTCAGCTTCGTCGTAGCAATAAATAGTGGTTTGCTTGTTCCTTACCCTGAACAGTGGCGTCTCCAGTATATGAACGTGTTCCTTTTTCACCAGGTCGGGGAAGAACTGCAGGAAAAAGGTAAGCAGCAGCAAACGGATATGCATACCGTCCACATCCGCATCCGTCGCAATAACTACATTATTATAACGCAATCCTTCAATGCCTTCTTCTATGTTCAACGCATGTTGCAGCAGGTTGAACTCCTCGTTTTCATATACCACTTTCTTGGTAAGTCCGAAGCTGTTCAACGGCTTGCCCCTCAGGCTGAAAACAGCCTGGGTCTCTACATTCCTCGCCTTGGTGATAGAACCGCTGGCGGAGTCGCCCTCTGTAATGAAAATAGTGCTTTCGAGCTGCTTTGCATAAAACTCTTCCTTGCCTTTATTAGGAGGTTCGGCATTCAGGTGAACGCGGCAATCCCGCAGCTTCCGGTTATGCAGGTTGGCTTTCTTGGCTCTTTCGTTGGCCAGCTTTTTGATCCCTGCCAGGTCTTTTCTTTCCCTTTCGCTTTGCTCAATTCTTTTCTTGAGCGCCTCGGCTGTTGAGGGATTCTTATGAAGGTAGTTATCCAGCTCTTTGGACAGGAATTCCAGGATGAAATTTTTCATGCTGGGACCTCCTTCGTGCATATACTGAGAGCCCAGCTTTGTTTTTGTCTGGCTTTCAAATACAGGCTCTACTACCCGTACCGCTATGGCGGCAACAATGCTTTGCCGGATATCCGCTACCTCGTAGTCCTTTTTGTAAAAATCCCTTATTACTTTCACGTAGGCTTCCCTGAAAGCCTGCTGGTGAGTACCCCCCTGCGTGGTATATTGTCCGTTTACAAAGCTGAAGTATTCTTCACCGTAATCATTATTATGGGTGATCGCTGCTTCTATGTCCTCACCTTTCAGGTGTACAATATTATAGCGGAGCTCATCTTCATTTGTTTTGCGCTGTAACAGGTCCAGCAACCCGTTTTTACTTACAAACTTCTTCCCGTTAAGGGTGATCACCAGCCCAGCATTCAGGTAGCAGTAGTTCCACAGCAGGTCTTCAATATAATCCTGGCGGAAGTTGAAATTTTTAAATACCGTATCGTCGGGAATAAAGGAAACCAGGGTACCGTTGCTCTCGGTGGATTTGGCTTCTTTGTGCTCCTTGGTCAGTACCCCCCGTGCAAACTCTGCTGTTTTTTCTTTGCCGTCCCTTACTGCCGTGACCTTAAAATAATGGCTGAGCGCGTTAACAGCCTTGGTACCCACACCATTCAACCCGACAGACTTTTGAAAGGCCCTGCTGTCGTATTTAGCCCCGGTGTTTATCTTGCTCACTACATCTACTACCTTTCCCAACGGGATACCGCGGCCGTAATCCCTTACCGTAATGGTCTTTTCTGCTACTGTAATATCTACCTGCCGTCCGTAACCCATCATATGCTCGTCAATACAGTTATCCAGCACTTCCTTCAGCAATACATAGATGCCATCATCCGCGCTGCTGCCGTCTCCCAGCTTCCCGATATACATCCCCGGGCGAAGCCGGATATGCTCCCGCCAGTCAAGTGACCTGATCGAATCTTCGGTATACTCAAACGTGTTTTGCTTTGCTTCCGCCATATTATTTTATTCCTTTATCTATGGTAGATAATCAGCAATATGCTAATTATTTTAGTTTCTAAATTGCGGCAAATATAATAAAACAGAAGGATTGCGGTGGCAGAGAATATGCACCGTTGTGAATAAACTAGGGGCTGAGGCCAGGGTATTACAGGAAGAACAGCACCCATTACCGGGAAGATATCACCGTCAAACAACAATATGTTATGAATTGTCTCTTTCGGAAACAAGCGCCTTCATCCCGCTATCTGTCTTCGTTTGAGTTATCCCCTGAAGTTATTCCAGCTTTTGTGTGGCATCCAGCTTCATTAAAGCCATGATCTGCTTCATGGTATTCTGCATGCCATCGCTGCTTCCGTCGAGGAATATAATATTACCTTTGCCATACTCGGCAAAGTTCTTTACCGCTTCCGTCCACATGCTGAACAGGATGACGTTGGTATCCAGGTTGGCCTGTTTCATTTGCTCGGCAGCATGGCTCATACCCCTGGCCACCTCTTCACGGAACAGCGCCACACCCTGCCCTCTCAGCTTGGCAGCTTCTCTTTCGGCTTCCGCTGCAATTTTGATGGCGTTCCCATCGGCTTCTGCTGCTTTGGTCTTTGTGATCAGCAATGCCTGTCCTTCATTTTCGGCCGCTGCTTTCAGGTTGTTACTGGCTACCACTTTACTCATGCTGTCCAGTATCACCTTATCAAAAGTGATATCGTTGATCTGAAGATCCAGCAGGTGATATCCCCAGTCCTCCAGCAGATGGTCTATCTGTTCCTTCACATATTCCACGATCTCTTTCCGCAATCCAAGAATTTCCGCCTGCTTTTTTGTAGCCACAAACGAACGGATGGTTCCTTCAAGGGTACGTGTAAGCGCCTGCATCAGGTCGCGCTCGCTGATGAATTTGAATGCCACTTTTTTGATGGTTTCTTCTTCCGCGTTTTGCACGGCGTACAGCAGCATATTTTTAAAATATACGTTTGCCTGGTCGGAGGTGACAGCCTGGAACTCCAGCTCAACAGACCGGTTTTGAATAGAAACCCTTTTATAGATCTGCTCCAGGATCGGGATCTTAAAATTCAACCCCGGCTTTAAAATCCTCCTGTATTTACCAAACATGGTGACAACGGAAATAGTGCCCTGGTTCACTGCCACCAACCCGCTGAAAGCAATGACCAGCAGGAATATGATCCAACCATAAGATAAAAGAAACTCCATATAACAAACTTTGAAATGAAAATACTGCTTTTAAATTAATAAATTTGCATTTGGCTGGTAATGTTACCTGCAGCCTGCCGGATTGCCCATTCTAATGGGCTTCATTATTCAGAATTGTTATTTATGGAGCATTTTGATCTGATTATTGTTGGAGGTGGTCCAATCGGACTCGCGTGTGCGCTGGAAGCCAGGAAAAAGAACATCCATTATTGCATACTGGAAAAAGGATGCCTGGTAAATTCTTTGTACAATTATCCCTATAATATGACCTTTTTCTCCACATCGGAAAGGCTGGAAATAGGGGGCATTCCTTTTGTGTCTATATCTGTTAAGCCCACCCGAAGCGAGGCGCTGGAATATTACCGGCGTGCGACCCTTTCTTATGACCTGCATGTAAAGCTGCAGGAAGAAGTTACGTCCATTCATCCATCCGGTGACCTGTATGAAGTAACGACGGCAAAAGCCAGGTATAGCGCACGTTATATTATTATTGCCACGGGATTTTATGGTATACCCGTATTAATGAATATCCCGGGAGAAAGGTTGCCTAAAGTGACCCATTATTACAAGGAGCCCCATTTTTATGCCATGCAGAAAGTGATAGTAGTAGGCGCCAATAATTCCGCCGTGGATGCTGCGCTGGAAACTTATCGCAAAGGAGCGGATGTAACGATGGTGATACGGGAAGGGGAGATCGGGCGGAGAGTGAAATACTGGGTGAAGCCTGATATTGAAAACCGGATCGCGGAAGGCAGTATTAAAGCTTATTTTCATTCTACCCTTAAAGAAGTGCATGAGCACAGTGTGGATATACAGACGCCCGAAGGCGTGGTAAGCATCCCCAATGATTATGTAATAGCTATGACGGGCTATAAGCCGGATTTTTCCTTCCTGCGAAATGCGGGTATACAGTTATCGGATGACGCGCTCCTAAAGCCCAGTTATAATCCGCTGACGAATGAAACCAATCAGCCTAATATATACCTTGCAGGAGTAGTCTGCGGCGGCATGGACACCCATAGCTGGTTTATCGAAAATTCAAGAGAGCATGCGGTGCTGATCATCAGCGATATTGCCAGGAAACAGGTAATGCACCCGGCATGAAGCGGCTTGTACTTTCTGCTTCAATTTATAAAAGACGTTTCTTATAAAAGATTGTTTTTTCAGGCTTCTCAAATCGTCCGGAGAACGGCCTGCGGGATACCTCATGATACTACCTGCACATACGGGAGGCAGGCCGTATAATACCAATGCATGTGGGGGACACTATCATCAATCCGGCAAAGTTGCGTGAAGACACGCAACGGGCAGCAAAATTTGGAAATTCATCTTCGAAGGACGCAAGGGGGCACAGCCACACAAAGCAAAGCGTGAGACCCTGCTGATACAACTATTTATCCGCTATATCACCTCTTCCTGGCTCTTTCTGTCGCAAGTGTTCGGCTTGCCGGTCACTTGTGCCGGAAAAGCTCACCCTGATTGTATCAGGGTATAATAAAAGTCCGGATACAGTCCGGTAGCATTAACCGGCATCAAGTCGCCCTCTAGGAAGACTTGTGTCAGCGGTTAAAGATGCGCAACCGGTAATCCGTCACCCCTGCACCTGTCCTCACATGCAGCTCAGATACAAGTTGAACCAATCGGTGACGCTTTTAAAATTTATATGCCAGGCTTGCCACAAAGTTCCTTGTCTTTTGTGGGTTCACGGTGCTCCATCCGCCTGCGTAACCTTTATTGGTCATATTGTTCAGGTTGAAGCCGATGCGGAACCTGCCGGGGTTATAAAACAAAGAGCTGTTTAAAACAGTATAGGCAGGAATAGTGAAAACACCGGTCGTAGAAAGATTTAAAGTGGGGTTTTCTCCGACATAGTTACCGCCGAACCCGATCCCCCAGCCACTTAAGGCACCCGCTGTTATCCTGTAGGTCGCCCATACATTGGCCAGGTGGGCAGGACCAGACTCCATCGGTCTTTTCCCTTTTTCAAACCAGGCATTGGCAGGATCTCCTTTCAATACCTTGCTGTCATTGTAACTATATCCAACAAGTATATTCAGTCCTGCTGCCAGGGTTGCCTGTACATCCACTTCTATGCCTTTGCTTCCGGCTTTTCCGGATTGTATGGAATTGTTGGGGTTAGAAGGATCGCTGATTACCTTATTATCTACCGTTATATCGTAATAGCTGATGGTGGCATTCAGTAGGTCCTTCACCAGGTTGGTTTTAATCCCGGCCTCGAACTGGTTGGCGTGTTCTGGTTTGAAGTTCCTGATCTCTCCTGTCGGATTACCGTCCTGGTCAAATACACCTCCCGGGGCTATATTCCTGAATCCGTTCATATAGTTGGCAAAAACAGCCACCTGGTCCTGCACAGGCTGGTACATAATACCGAATTTCGGCGATAATGAGGTTTGGCTGAATTCGCTGTTTTTAAAATGATCTACCCGCAGACTTGCCATTGCCGACAACTGTGGTGTGATATTGAATACATCAGAGACATAAGCGCTGTAGGCCTTATCCTCCGGGCTCCAGGGATATCCCTGGGCGGTGGCCAGTAATGCATCCACTGATGGTCGTGTTAAAGTTGTTACAGGCAGATCTTGTCCGAGATTATCGGGATCCCTGTAATTGATCTCCCCCTGCAGGTTTACGTTATGTATCCTTTTGTAACCTGTGCCGGAAGAAGAGATCTTCCGGGAGAAGTAGTCCACACCCACAACAACCCTGTTCCTGAAAGAGCCGATATGAAAATCCCCGATAAAATTTTGCTGTATATCGGTAGTATTGGTGGTTGAATTGGTTTTTGTGACCCATAATCCAAAGTCGCGGTGACCGTCTTCATTATCATACAGGTAAGTATAATATCCGTCTGAATTTGCCTGCCCGTTAGAAAGCACGGTTTGTGAGGTCCATTGCTCTGATAGCTTATAGAGCATCTGCGCCTGTATGTTATAACGCGGTGATTTGATCGAAAGGTCGTTACTGGTAAGGGACAGTTTCTTATTATAATTTAAATCGTCGATGTTTTTAAATTGTAGTGGCTTTTCCCTTCCCAGAAAAATCATTAAAGGATTGGTTTTTTCTTCCTGCATAAATTCGGTTACGATCAAAAACGACAGGCGGTCAGAAGCCTTATAGGATAGGGTGGGTGCAAAAAAGAAAGATTTTCTGAAGCCGTAGTCCTGGAAGCTGTTTTCGCTGTGATAGGCAGTATTGATACGGGCCAACAGCGTATTATCCTTTGTCAGAGGCGCATTGATATCTGCCGTAACGCGGTTTAGTCCAAAGCTTCCTGCCGTATAGCCTACCTCTCCGCCAAAACCGGCATAAGGTTTTTTGGTGACATTGTTCACCAGTCCGCCATAACCTATTACGGAACTGCCGAATAACGTACCCGAAGGTCCCTTGATCACTTCTATCCGCTCCAGGTTAGCAGGATCTAAATTCCCGTTGCTTAACCCCGGTAATCCGTTCAGCATGGTGACCTGCGTCTCAAACCCGCGCAATGAAAAATAAGATCCGCCATCGCCGTCACGTCCGGTAGATTCCCACAGACGGAATACGCCGGGTACATTTTTCAAAGCATCATCATAGGAGGTGATGCCCTGCTGTTTGATCAGGTCTGCGGAAACAATATTATACACTTGTGGATTTTCCAGGTTTTTAAGCGGCATTTTAGATACATATTCACTGCTTGTTTTGATGCGGCGGGAAGAGATGATCACTTCCTGTAATTGCTTCTCTGTTTCTATCAGCACAAAATCCACGGTTATGGTTTCTCCTGCCGCTATTGTAACCGCGGCTTCCTTTGTCTCCAGTCCCACGAAAGATGTAGAAATGATATAATCGCCGGGTATGATATTTTTGATCTCGTAACGTCCCTGTTTGTTAGCGGCCGTCCCTTTATTAGTCCCTTTCAACGACACCGAAACAGATTCGGCAGGCTTGCCGTCCGATGTTTGAATGGTTCCTCTGATATTGCCGGTTTGAGAAAATACAGATGAACATGTAAATAGAAATAATAGCAGGTAAATAAGCTTCATTCAATT
>CAKSVK010000074.1 GCA_934502905.1 uncultured Chitinophagaceae bacterium | reverse complement strand
TGAGGGTGGCCGTTTTCGTATAACCATATGTGCTTTTCTTCCTGCTGGTCTTTATTATCCTTGCCAAGGGAAAGATTGGATACGTCTGCGAGTTGTTTTTCACTGTTATACCGGTACGTATAAGTCGTAACGGATACACCCGAGCTATCGGTGGTTTTTACCAGGTTGCCGTCTTTGTCGTGCCAGCTTGTGAGGGTAGAGGCGCCGGAAAAGCCGGATGTACTGGTCATTGTTATTATGGAATAATCGGCAGCCGGAACCAATTGACAACTGAAATCCTGCGATATGTTGCCATTTGCCTCATAGCTGACTATGGTTACCTTTTTTACTTTATTTGAACGGTATAGCTGCAAGTCCTTATTTTGCCCGGGTAATACAATATCATTGTAGTAATATTGAGAGGTCGCCGGTTGAAAAAGTGCCAGCGTCAGGAGGAAAAGGATCATTCTTTTTAAAGTACTGCAGAAGCGATGTTCCATAGAGAGCAAAAGTATTATTTTTATCCAAAATTTGATGGGTGTCACATTTTAAGGAAAGAACGGAAAAAGACTGTTTGAATTGCGGGGCACAGGTTGCCGGGCGATTTTGCCAGGTTTGCGGGCAGGAAAACATAGCAATAAAAGAGACCTTTTGGCACCTGGTCACTCATTTCTTTAACGACATCACCCATTACGACGGTAAGTTTTTCAGTACCATTAAGCTGCTGCTGCTGAAGCCGGGAATGCTGACCTCGGAGTATGTACGCGGAAGACGAACAGCCTATCTTCATCCCATCAGGATGTATGTATTTACTTCCGCTTTTTTCTTTTTGCTGTATTTTACATTTTTTAGCACGAAAGCGGAGCGAAAAGATGTAGGCGCGAAATTGGCTGCTAAAGAGCATACATATAAGCAATTGGAGGAAATACGGTCGATAGCGCCCGATAGCGTGACAGCCCGGGCTGTGGAAAGGGCGATGAAAAATACTTCCCTTCAGGTGGAAGCGCTCAGGGCTGAGAGTGCAAATGCTGTAACCACTAAAAAAAACGGTAACCTGGACGGAGATGTGAGCAATGAAAATGTTCTCATTGATCTTTCAAACAGGCAACTGTTGCAGGACTCAGTCGGGAACCGGCAAAAAAATAAGGATTTTTTTGACTATTTTGAGGATGCGGATGTCTACCAGGCGGTGCAAAATGAATTGCCCGCCGGTAAAAAAGATGACCGGTTAGAACGGGTTGCTAAGATGGAATACCTGCGTTTTTACCAGAAGCAGCAAAAAGAAGGAAGCAGAGTACTAGATAACATACAGGATAAGTTCAAGCATTCTTTCCCAACGATTTTATTTATTTCATTGCCCATTTTTGCATGGTTCCTGTATCTCCTGTACGGCAGGAAAAAGATGTACTACGCGGAACATGGTATTTTTGCTATACACGTATACTGTGGTGTTTTTCTTTTAATGTTACTGTATTACCTGCTTGACGCGGTCAACGGAAAGCTGCATGGGTGGATACTGAATTGGCTAATGTTGCTGATAGGAGTTTACATTGTATATTTTGTGTACAAAGCCATGCGGAACTTTTATGGTCAGGGCAGATGGACGACTTTATTCAAGTTCCTTTCTTTGAGCTTTATGACCTCTGTCGTTATGCTGATCCTGATTATAATTTTTTTAGTGATTTCAGCCTATAGGGTTTAAACAAGAAAATATGGAAGAGATAGAAAAGGCATTTATACGACTGGTAAATATCATGGACGATCTGCGTGAAAAGTGCCCCTGGGATAAAAAGCAGACGATCCATACATTGCGGTCCCTTACCATTGAAGAGACATACGAGCTGGCGGACGCTATCACAGAGAATGACTGGCAGGGTATAAAAGAAGAGCTGGGCGACCTGATGCTCCACCTGGTTTTTTATGCAAAAATTGGTAAGGAGGAAAAAAGATTTACCCTTGACGAAATGATCAACGCGGTTTGTGAAAAACTGATACACCGGCATCCGCATATATATGGTGATGTAAAGGTGGAAAATGAGGAGGATGTAAAACGGAACTGGGAAAAGATAAAGTTAAAGGAAGGTAAAAAATCTGTATTGCAGGGGGTGCCTGTTTCACTTCCCGCAACGGTAAAGGCCATGCGGTTGCAGGAAAAAGCGAAACAGGTAGGTTTTGAATGGGACGAGACGTCGCAGGTGTGGGAGAAGGTCAGGGAAGAAATGTCGGAACTGCAGCAGGCGGTTGCTGATGGGGAAAAAGAAGCTATTGAGGAAGAATACGGAGATCTTGTATTTTCACTGGTAAACTATGCACGGTTTTTGCATATAGACGCGGAAGCAGCGCTTGAAAAAACAAATCGTAAATTTATCAAACGATTTACTGAGATGGAAAAAGCAGCCCTGGCAGAAGGAAAAGATCTTATGCAAATGACACTGGCGGAAATGGATGAAATCTGGAACAGGGTGAAAATACAAAACAGGAACGCTTGAAAAGATTCTGGTCAGATATCATATACAGGAACGGGTACCTGCTCATAGGTACTGCATGGCTGTTTACGCTTTCTTTTATTTTCAGCAATTATTGGTCTTACTCTTCTTCACCCAATGGTGTAAAAAAATCGTTGGAAAGTTATATCTACAGTAATGAAAGAAGCTTTATGGAGTTTCTGGGTGATACTGCATTGATCGGTAAGATTCTGAATGGTTTGGAGACAGAAGAGGAAGTAAAGGCGCTGGCGGAGACAGACTATAAAGTTTTTTTGTACGAAAAAAGGGTAGGGCAGGAGTATGAGCTTTTATTCTGGAATACCCAGGCTGTTTGTCCCACCAAAGAAGTACTCGAAATAAGCGACGGGCCTTACCTGGCCTCATTATCCAATGGGCAATATGAAGTGATCAGAAAATCTGTTTTCCTGCAGGATAAGCATATTTTGGCCCTTTACCTGTTGCCTATACGTCGTCAATATGTGCTGGAGAGCGAATACCTGCGCAACGGTTTTGTGATCAACAGCAATATTGAAAATAACTATTCAATTGATGATTCGGTCACGGGCTTTCCGATCAAAACCAGGTACGGCGATGTGCTTTTTTACCTCAATCCCAAAAAGACGCCCGATATACAAACGTATGACTGGGTAACGGTTTTACTCAGGATAGCAGGGTCTGTCTTTTTGTTATTCTTTTTGTATAATGTAGCGGTTTCTATTTCCCGGAGGTGGGGGGCATGGCGGGGAATCGCTTTTCTTACTTTAGTTTTTACCGGGTTGCGGATTTTGACCTACACGGTGATCAGTAACAGCTTACGTCAGTTCGACCTGTTTGACCCCGCAATTTATGGTTCCGGACTTATTGCCCGTTCCCTGGGCGATCTCCTGATCAATAGTCTTCTGTTTTTCTGGATCGTGTTGTTTGCCCGGTTACAGTTTACGGAAAACAAGATTACGCTGACGGTAAAGAATGGTGCTTTGAGAATATTGCTGATTGTTTTGCTCTCTGCCATACTGCTGATCAGTACGCTTGTCTGCAGCCATATTACCAGGAGCCTGATTTCTGATTCACAGATATCCTTTGATGTAACCAACTTTTTCAGTCTTACCATTTACAGCTTCTTCGGATTCCTGGTGCTCTGTTGTGTATCGTTAAGTTATTTCATTTTTACACAGCTTACGCTGGTGCTCCTGGAATCGTTGATGGACAACCGGAACCGCTATTATAAGCGGGCTGTCATTGCTGTTACGGGATTAATAATGCTCACATTCCGTATTAATAGCCCGTATATATTATTCGAGCTCTCTACCCTGGTATGGCTGCTGGTATATGTGTACCTTATTGAGAAGGTTGATCTCAGTTTTGTCAGGAAGAAGTTTTTAATGGGCAATGTTCTTTTCTGGATATTTGTTTTTTCTGTATCCATAGCCGCCGTAATATTTTTCGAAAACCGCAGTAAGGAGCTGGAATTAAGAAAGCGGACTGCGGAAAAGCTGGCTGTACAGGCAGACCCGTCCAGCGAAAGATTGTTGAATATGGCGGTGCAGGGTTTTACCAACAATTTCTTTCTTACCAATCTTCCACGTTTGAGCAGGCCTTTGGATGCACTGCGATTTAAAGACAGCATCATCAACGCTAATTTTGCAGCCTATCAAAATAAGTATGATACGGACCTGTTCTTTTATACAAAGGATGCGAAACCGTTGGTCGGAACGGAAAAGCTGAGCTTTGAAGAATTGAACAGTACGTATTCGGTACAGGGAAAAAGTACCAATGTAAGAGGGCTCCGGTATTATGAAGCTGCTTCTGATAAGTTCAGCTATATCTACCAAAGGGAGATCAGGGATAGCGCCGACCATACTGTAGCCTATGTTTTTATGTTGGCTAATCCCAAGCGTTATAGTACGGAAGCTTTGTACCCCGAGCTGTTTAAGCAAACAGAAGACTATTCTTTTGAATATTCCCCCGATTACGCCTACGCGATTTACGAGAATGATATTTTGCTGTCATATGTTAACGACTATAGTTTCCCGACCTCATTGAACGGAGCCCTTCCCCCCGGACTGGAGTTTGAAGAAAGACAGGCGAATGGTAACAGTGAACTCTGGTATAAGTCAGGTAATAAAGTAGTGGTGATAACCAAGAGAAGCAGCTTGTTAATGGAAGCCATTACCTTGTTTGCCTATTTGTTTTGCGCGTTCCTTTTACTGCTGTTCTTATTTCAGTTGGCCAGTGTTATTATCCTGTCCGGATTCCGGTGGACTCTTTTACGCAAGATACTTCAGTTCAATATCCGTTCGCAGATTTATGCGACTGTTCTTTTTGTCAGCATATTTTCTTTTATTGTTATTGTTACGGCCACGATCATGTTTTTCCGCGCTTCTTATAATAAAAGTAACCGTGATAAATTGAGCAGGTCCATACAGGATATATCAGGAGAGCTGAAAAATAAAATCAGCGATAAAAGGGTTGCATATAACAGTGTGCAGGTATATGATACTTCGTATAGCAAGACGATCCGGCAGCAGGTCAACGACCTTTCTATTGTGCACAATACTGATCTCAATCTTTATAACTCTGACGGAACGCTGCAGGTGTCTTCGCAGCCTTTTGTATATACCAAAGGTGTATTGAGCCAGATGATGGATCCTATTGCATTTCATAATCTCAGCAGGCAGAAAAAGATACAGTATGTGCAGCGGGAGGCTTACGGGAAAATGGATTACCTGAGCATTTATGTGCCGGTGCTGAATGATGACCGGAAGGCGGTTGCTTACCTGAATATTCCTTATTTCAACTCGCAAACGAGGTTGAAGCAGGAGATATCCAGCTTCCTGGTGACGATCATTAACCTGAATGCATTTATATTTTTATTAGCAGGTGTTATTTCTCTGTTCCTGACCAACAGGATCGCTAATTCATTTGCGTTGATAAGCTCCATGATGAAAGACGTAAATATTGGCAGGCATAATGCCACGATAGAATGGAAGAAGAATGATGAGATATCGGATCTTGTAAAGGAATATAATAAAATGGTAGAGAAGCTGGAAGATAGCGTAGCGGCACTCGCCAAGACGGAAAGGGAAGGTGCCTGGCGGGAAATGGCCCGGCAGGTAGCCCATGAGATCAAGAATCCGCTGACCCCGATGAAGCTAAGCATACAGTACCTGCAGAAGGCAATCTATAATAACGCCCCCAACCTGAAAGAATTATCATCCAACGTGGCCCAGACACTGGTGGAGCAGATCGATCATCTTTCCCGTATCGCATCGGAGTTTTCTCAATTCGCCAATATCGGCAATGCAAAGAATGAGATATTTGATGTGAATACGGTATTGAATTCACTGGTATCCCTACACGATGTGCAGGAGCGGGTGCAGATCATATGGCAGGCTCCCGAAGAGCCGGTAATGGTGGAAGCAGATAAGACACAGATCAACAGGCTGTTTACCAACCTGCTTCAGAATGCGATGGAAGCCATCCCGGAGGAGGAAACAGGAACCGTAGTAGTGTCTGAAACACGGGAGAACGGAACTGTTACTTTTAGCATAACCGATACAGGTACCGGTATACCCCCGACGCTTATAAAAAATATTTTTACGCCCAATTTCACTACCAAAACTTCGGGAACAGGGTTGGGGCTGGCGATGTGTAAAGGAATTGTGGAGCAGGCAAGAGGTACAATCTGGTTCAGGACACAGGAAGGAGATGGCACAACCTTTTATGTTGAATTACCCGTTTATGCCGAGCATACAGATTTATAAGCCTGACTTCTTGTGTATTTGCAGTGTGCTACAGGTTGCCTGCATATAGCGTAAACGATCTTGAACAGGTATCCTGGGAAAGTTGTGTGAGGACACACAGCCGGGTGATTTGCCCCTGCGCATGTCCCCACCTGCAGGGGGAATACAGATAAATCTATCAGTGACACCTACCCCTCTTTGCCGTTCGGCAGGGGAGGGCAGGTCTGCCTGGCTGCGTCATTCAGTCGCTGCACCTTTCAGCGTCCTAACGGTTTGCTTTAAAACCCCGAAACGGAAAAGCTGTTGCCGGTCATTTTATGATACAGGTCTACAGCATACAGGTCCGTCATGCCGGCGATATAGTCGGTCACAGACTGCAGGTTTTGATATAAACTGTTTTCATTTGATACCGGAAATTGTGAGGGGATCAACTGAAGCAATTTTTTTGATTTCATGCTGGATGGATTCAGGATAGCATACACGAATTCTTTTAAAAGGTAACCGATGACAGTATAGCCCGCTAATTCTATCTCAACAACTGACCGGTGATTATAAATGTTGCTATAGGAATATTTGTCGATGGCGTTAATGATCCCGTTAAGGCCGGGTGAAAGCAGGTTGATCAGCGGTTCATTGAGTGTGCCATTTAATAAGGATATTTCCTCTTTCATGAAGATATCGCAGAGCTTTTGTACCAGCAGGTTGATGACCCTGGCTCTCAGGAACTGGATCTTTTTGTTGTCGTCTTTGATGCCCTTGAATGTTTGCTCAACATTGTTCCTTGCCTCATACTCCTGCTCGTCGTTAAAAAAAGCAAGGAACAGGTCAGCAATGTTATCTATAGAGATGATCCCCAGCCGGTGGGCGTCTTCAAAATCGATGATCCGGTAGCAGATATCATCCGCTGCTTCTACCAGGTATACAAACGGATGACGGGCGAAAACCAGCCCGGAGCTGTCCAGCCGGGGAATATCCAGCGCTTCGGCTATACTGAGGTAAGTCCCGGCTTCCGTAGTTAAGAATCCCGATTTCTTGGTGACCAGCCTTTCCTTGTTAAAACCTGCTACAGAATCGCACGGATATTTTATGATGCTGGCAAGGGTAGCATAGGTCAGTTGAAATCCACCTTTTCGTTCTTCGTTAAAATGATGGGTAAGGGTGCGGAAGGCATTGGCATTTCCTTCGAAATAAGTAAGATCCCGCTGTTCGCTTTCGCTGAGCTCCTGTGTAAATCTTTTCCGGGCATCCCCTCCCAACTCCCTGAAAAATATACGGATGGCGTCTTCTCCGCTATGCCCGAAAGGCGGATTACCGATATCATGTGCAAGACAGGCTGCAGCAATCACAGAAGGCAGCTCATACCGGTAGAACTCCCGGAAATTTTCAGGTTCGTTCGGGTATTTATCAGACAGGGCATCTCCAATTGCTTTTCCAAGGCTTCTGCCGACACTGGATACTTCCAGGCTATGTGTAAGGCGGTTATGCACAAAAACGGCGCCGGGCAGCGGAAATACCTGCGTTTTGTTCTGCAGCCGCCTGAAGGCAGAAGAAAATATCAGGCGGTCGTAATCCCGTACAAATGAGGTACGGACCTGCTGGGCGGCTGCATTGCTTTTATTGCTGCCGCCGCTTCTCCGGGAGCTGTATAGATGTTGCCATTGCATGGCTGCAAGATAATAATCAATACCATATGCGCAGTTAGCTGTTCTGATGGATGTTTAAAACAAGTGAGCTACCTTCGCCGCCGGTTTTTACATCAATATTCCGGATAAATGGATGTCCTTGCTCAATTACCCGTTTCTCAATGGCTGCTTTTGTCCCTTGGTGCTTTTTTCCTTGGCTTGTCAAAAGCAGGGTTGAAGGGGGTGGAAATGCTGAATGTGACCATTATGGCCATTGTGCTGGGTGGAAAAGCATCTACCGGTGTGGTACTGCCATTGCTTTGCGTTGCGGATGTTATGGCGGTGCGTTACTATAACCGTCATGTACAGTGGAAGCACTTCTGGAGGCTGATCCCCTGGATGGTAGTGGGTATCCTTGCAGGTGTTTTTGTAGGAAAAGATATGGATGAAGCCACTTTTCGTAAAATTATGGCAGCTTTTATTATCCTGATCGTGGTAGCTATGGTTGTAATGGAAGCTAAAAAAAATCTCACTATTCCGGGGAACAGGCTCTTTATCGGCTCCATAGGACTGTTGTCAGGCGTAGCTACTATGATCGGGAACCTGGCCGGTCCGTTGGCGAACATTTATTTTCTGGCCATGCGACTGCCCAAAAATGAATTCATCGGTACGGCTGCCTGGTTTTTCCTGGTGATGAACTTTTTTAAGCTACCCCTGCAGGCATTTATATGGAAAAATGTTACGGTGCATACTTTAAGTATCAACCTGATATTGCTACCGGCGCTTGCGGCCGGGTTCTGGCTGGGTGTTAAAATTGTGGGCATGATAAAAGATGATAGTTACCGCAAGCTGGTGATGATACTTACTTTTGCCGGTGCGGTATTTATTTTCCTGAAATAGTATCCCTTACCGGCGGCTTTCATACTTGCCACCATCCCGCTACTTGCCTACCTTTGCGCCCATGAATTCGTTTTCTCTGAAAAAGTCAGATAAGCTGGTGGCCTGGTGGTTGATTACGGGCGTGGTAATGATCATGATACAGGTGCTGCTGGGGGGAATCACCCGGCTGACGGAGTCCGGACTATCCATAACAGAATGGAAACCTATTACCGGCATGCTGCCCCCGATAGGAGATGCCGCCTGGCAGGCAGAGTTTGACAAGTACCGGCAAACGGATCAATTTAAATATATTCATGCCGATTTCAGCCTTTCCGACTTCAAGTTCATTTTTTTCTGGGAATGGTTCCATCGTTTCTGGGCCAGGTTATTGGGAATTGTCTTCCTGGTAGGATTTGTATATTTCCTGGCAACAAAGAAATTCCGAAAAGAAATGGTGTTGCCCCTGCTGATACTTTTTTTTCTGGGAGCTATCCAGGGCGCTATTGGCTGGATAATGGTAAAAAGCGGGTTGGTACCTGAAAAGTATTTTGTGGGGCATGTGGAGCTGGCCACTCATTTCGTGGCGGCGCTTATTTTGCTGGCATATACCATATGGTTCGCCCTGCAGCTGCTGGTGCCACCCGGGCAATTCCTGGGCAATAAGGGGCTGCAACGTATAACCTGGATATTGTTCATTTTCCTGTGGGTGCAGCTCACTTATGGTGGTTTTATGGCAGGTCTGAAAGCCGCTACGGCTGCCCCTACCTGGCCCACTATAAATGGCGAATGGTTTCCGGAAAGCTTGTTTGGGACGGAAGGGGGCGCCAATTATTTCAATAATCCATTTATGGTACAGTTTATTCACCGGGGACTGGCTTACCTGCTGACGTTATTAACGATCGTTTGGTATGTAAAATCCCGAAGTGTTGCAAAAGGTACCTGGTTCTATCGTACCCGGTTCATACCGTTGGCGCTGGTATTGATACAAGTACTGCTGGGAATCCTCACAGTACTGTATTCCCCCGATACCATTGCTTTGGTTTGGTTCGGTGTGTTGCACCAGTTTGTTGCCATGTTATTTATGGTCTCCCTGGTTTGGTCTTTATTCCTGTTGCAAAAGCGGTGAGTAGAAGAAATTAAAAAAAATGTCCTGGCAGGATATTCCTGCCGGAGACCAAAAAACCCTGGAAGTTCTTTAGCTGCCTCGTTGAGAACCCGTATTGGTTTGTTTGTTCACAAAACCTGTAGATTTGGGTTTTTGGATGAACTTAGATCCCTGGTTACCCGTTTGAGACGCATTTTTCTTTGTACCCTTTTTCTTCTTGTTGTTTTGTTGATTAAGCAAAGACATGATGGAATGGTTTAGTGGTATGAAGATATTTCAAATTATATGAATCAGATGAAACAATTTCTTAAAATAAATTGAAAATGTGGTCATGCAAATCGATTCCACCGGATATACCTTTTGTTTCCTGAGTTGTGCTATATTTTTAGAATATCCGGCTGTAGTTTATCTTTGATGTAATAGTTTAACGCTATGGCATATTTCGCACACTCCAGCGCATTAGTTGATGAGGGCAGCATTATAGGAGATGGTACACGGATTTGGCATTTCTCGCATATCATGTCAGGGTGTGTGATAGGGGACAGGTGTAATATAGGTCAGAATGTATTTATAGGACATGGAGTAGTATTAGGGCAGAATGTTAAAGTACAAAATAATGTATCTATATATAATGGAGTGGTTTGTGAAGACGATGTTTTTTTAGGTCCCTCTATGGTATTTACCAATGTAATAAATCCCCGCAGTTTCATAGATAGGAAACATGAGGTCAGGCAAACCGTTGTAAGAAAGGGAGCGAGTATAGGAGCAAATGCAACTATTATTTGCGGTACGGAAATAGGGCAGTATGCATTTGTGGGCGCGGGCGCGGTAGTTACAGTCTCGGTTCCCGCCTATGCCTTGGTAGTAGGAAATCCTTCACAGCAGATAGGGTGGGTTAGTCGCTGCGGTCACAGATTGGATTTTAGTAATGGTTCTGTAGCGCATTGTCATGAGACAATGGAAAAGTATTTATTGGAAAATAATATGGTAACCCTTGTTGGATGAGTAAAAATCTCCGTTTTGCAATAGTAGGACTGGGGCGTATTGGCAGACGGCATGCAGAAATGCTGAAGCTTCACCCGGAATGTGATTGGGTAGCTGCTTGTGATCCTGTTAAGCCCGGCGATATTGATTTTACAGGGAATGGAGTTGTTTTTACCTGCTCTATCAATGAATTGCTAAAGGGGCATATTGAATTTGACATTGCAAGCATCGCCACGCCTAATGGATTGCATGAGGAACATGCGATAAAGTTTTTACAGGCCGGAAAGCATGTGCTGGTAGAAAAACCACTGGCATTGACCACGGATGGCGCCCAACGGATATTGAAAGAGGCAAAAAAAAGGGGAAAACAGGTGTTTTGCGTTATGCAGAACCGTTATTCCCCTGTTGTGACATGGTTAAAAGAAATTGTATCCCGGGGAATGCTGGGGAAAATTCACATGGTTCAGGTAAGCTGCTTTTGGAACAGGGACAGCAGGTATTATTCCAAGGGTAGCTGGCATGGTACACGGCAGTTGGATGGGGGAACGCTTTTTACACAGTTTTCTCATTTCGTTGATATTCTTCTCTGGTTATTTGGTGACATAACTAATATTACAGGAAAATTTGCCAATTTCAATCATGCCGGGCTTATAGATTTTGAGGACTCCGCCATGATTCAGTTTGAATTTTCAAATGGTGGTATGGGGTGTTTTAATTATTCTACAGCCTGTTTTGAGAGAAATATAGAAAGCAGTGTGGTTGTGATTGCTGAAAAAGGAACATTAAAGATAGAGGGCCAGTATATGGATAAGCTTTCTGTATGTCATATTAAAGATGATGGTGTTCCGGATATTGCAGTATCGCCGTTCGGTAATCATTATTATGTTTTTGATGATATTGTAAGTGTATTGAGGAACGGAAGTATAACCAGTTCAACTGCAGAAGAAGCGGAAAAGGTGGTAGAGGTGATAGAAAGGATATATAATCTAAAGTTGTTATAATATGGAGTTGTGCATGAAACAACTCTCTTTTGCGTTAAAATTCTAAAAAGCGGGATTGAATCCCTATAAAATTTATATTTGCCGTACGAAAAATTAAACTCAAACGTTCAATGTAACTTACTGAGTTTGTATGAGTTCTTAATAGGAAGCATTATCAGCGGAGCGGATAAATATATATTACGTATATTAATTATAATATACATATACCTCTATATATCTGATGATTATGTTTTTTATTTAGGAACTTTGTGTAACAGCCCGGACCTGTATCTGTGACTGAGGGGGCGAAGCTGTGGAGAAACTACAAAGAGCTGAAGATGAATATGAAAAGGTGGTATGCCATTTATACAAAACCCCGGTGGGAAAAAAAAGTCTTTGATCTTTTGATTGAAGGGGGGATAACGGCATATTGTCCATTGAACAAAGTACAGCGGAGGTGGAGCGACAGGATAAAGATCATCAATGAGCCTTTGTTTAAATCGTATGTTTTCGTGAATATCAATGAGACACAGATGAAGCAGGTGCGGGCGGTAGCAGGCGTGGTCAATTTTGTTTACTGGAACGGCGGCCCTGCGATAGTGAGGGAAAACGAGATCGATACCATCAAACGTTTTTTGAATGAATACCAGTTTGTCAGGGTCGAATCCATTTTAGTACCCAGACAGCGGATAAAAATAAACAATGGCATTTTAATGGATAATGAAGGTGTCGTTACGCGTTCTGAAAAAAATAAAGTACAGGTATACCTTGAAAGCCTGGGATTCAACCTGACAGCAGACCTGCAAACCAACGAAATTAAGCCTGTATAACCTCAACCAATCTTTATATGAACCAAACCAACATGAATGAAAAACCGAAGACTTTTATTACATAAAGTAACTTATTTTCATTTCTTGGGGTTAATCCCCCTTTTTCTGCTATTTGTTTCCTGCCGCACCCAAAAGCAGGTGCAATATCTTCAGGGGCCAATTGATACAGCTGTTCTCAGTAAAATAGTTATTCCTGAGCCTACTATTCAGAAAGGAGATATACTGGGTATTACTGTTTTTAGTGATAACCCTGCTGCCAGCGCTGAGTTTAATCAGCAGGTCTCCCTTGAAGGGCGGGTCTCCATCATGCCGCAATATTTGGTGGATACTGACGGGAATATCCAGTTTTATTCTTTAGGATTGATCAAAGCAGCCGGGTTGACCAAATCACAATTGTCTGTACTTTTTAAGGAAAAGCTGTCTCCCTATCTGAAAAACCCTTATTGTGTCATTCGTTTCATGAATAACCAGTTTACTGTGTTAGGTGAAGTGAGCAAGCAGGGGCTGTATTCCTTTCCGGGAGAAAAACCTGTTACTATATTCCAGGCCTTGGGCATGGCAGGCGACCTGACTAATTTTGGTTTGAAAGACAGCATATTGGTTATCCGGGAGGTTGAAGGGAAAAGAAGCTTCGGTTACCTGGATGTCAGTAATCCTGAAGTTATTCAGTCTCCTTATTATTATTTACAACAGAACGATGTGGTGATGGTAAGAACCCATCCCAAAAAACCGGTAGTTACGGATCAGACATCTATGCGTACTTTAACTATTACCGCTACTATTGTCTCAATGTTGGCCAGTATCAGTTTAATTATTACCCGCCTGTAAAAAATAAATCATGTTTGATCCTTTTGAGACAGAAACGGAGAATGCCGTACAAAGGAGAGAGTTTAACCTGAAGGAATTTTTCTTCAAGTATATACGGTACTGGCCTTATTTAATCACCGGTATTGCAGTTGCCTTATTTATCGCATTTCTTTATATCCGGTATTCTACGCCGGTTTACAGTGCCAAAGGGTCTTTATTCATCGATAAGGAATCCGGTGTGGGAGGAGGCGGAAAAGGGCTTGATGAAATGTTCCTGTTTTCCGGGAATATGCTGAACCTGAACAATGAGCAGCAGATATTAAAATCCCGTCCTTTTTTGCGGCGGGTAGTCCGGAACCTGGGATTGGAGATTAGCTATTATAACAAAGGTAATGTGCGCTCTTCCAATATATACGGAAGTACTCCTTTTCGTTTGGAGATTGTAAGTCTGAAAGATTCTTCCTCGGCTTTCTCCTTAGAAATAGAGGCGGAGGAAGCACAATTTGTTTTGACCGGTCAGTCACAGTCTATTCCCTACAGCGGATTGTTTGAAACCCGCAACGGACTATTCCGTTTGCATCGGAATGAACGCTCAGCATTAAATGCTTTTGAAAGTAAAATTTATAGTATCCAGTATCAGCCCGCTGATGGAAAGGCTGCTTCTTTATCCGGTGGATTAACTGTAAAACAAAGTATAGACCAGACCACGATACTGGACATAGCATTTGAGTCCGACAATGTCAGGTTATGCAGGGATGTGGTCAACGGGGTAATTGCAGAATATGCACGTATGAATGTGGAGGAGAAAAGGGAAATATCCGGCATTACGATGCGGTTTATCGATGAGCGGCTGGATACGTTAAGATATGAGTTGGAAGGGGTAGAGTCTGGTTTGCAGCGGTTTAGAGAAAAAAATGAAGTGATTGACTTGAGTGCTCAGTCACAACTGTATTTTAGTGGACTCACGGAAGTTAATAACCAGTTGAACGGACTGCAGGTACAGGTAGGGGTCATAGATTACCTGTTGCAGTATATAGGCAATCCTGAAAATCAACACCGGATAGTGCCGGTGGACCTTGGGATCAAGGAACCCACACTCATGCCGCTTCTTACCCAGTATAATACTTTACAGTTGCAGCGCAACCAGACAGCACAAACGGTAGGTCCTTCTCATAACAGCCTGGCATCTGCAGATGTAAATCTCAGCAAATTGCGGGAGCAGATCAATGAAGCATTGCAGAATGTAAAAAAAGCCGATAATATTACAATAGCGCAATTGCAACAGCAGATAAGCCGCTACCAGTCCAGCATTCGCTCGGTGCCGGCAAAAGCTAAAAACCTCCTGGATATTGAACGGCAGCAGAAAATAAAGCAGGACCTGTATTTGTTCCTGCTGCAAAAAAGGGAAGAAGCGGCTATTTCCGCGGCTGCCACGGTTGCCAATTCCAAACCGCTGGAAGACGCCGCCGGCTCCTTCAACCCCATAAAGCCGAATACCCGACATATATACCTGATTGCGTTAATGACAGGTATAATGATTCCGGTCGGAATGATTTTTCTATTGGAAATACTAAATGATAAAGTGCGGGAAAGAGAAGAGGTCGTACGCCTGACAACAACGCCTGTTATAGGAGAGGTCGGACATGTGGGAGAAGGCAGTACGTTGGTGGTAAGATCCGGCAGCCGTACGGTGGAGGCGGAGCAGTTTCGTATCATGCGTACCAATGTGCAATACCTTACCAACAAGATTGAAAAGCCGGTGGTACTGGTTACTTCTTCTGTAAGCGGGGAGGGATGCAATCAGTCAAGGGGTTGAGCAATTATATTATAGGAGAAGCTACGATAGAGGAAATTGTCCTTCCTGTACCGGACGTGCCGAATTTGTATGTTATTGGGAGCGGTCCCATTCCGCCTAACCCATCAGAGCTCTTGCTGGATGAAAAGGTGAAAGAATTATTTGCAACTTTAAATCAGCGATTTGACAACATTGTAATCGATACGGCTCCGGTGGGACTGGTAAGTGATGCCTTTACGCTCAGTACTTTTGCTAACGCCAGCCTCTATATTATACGACACGGGTATACGCTTAAAAGACAGTTGAGCATGGTGGAAGATCTGTACCTGCAAAAGCGTCTGCCTGGCATGGGGGTCGTGGTAAACGATATCCAAACCCAGGGTCGTTATAAGGGATATTATGGGTATGGCGGCGGCAGCTATTATGGATATGGGTATGGATATGGGTACGGCGGAGATTATTTTCAGGAAAACAAAAGTCAAAAGAAGGGAAGCTGGAAAAAATTATTTTTTAAATGAGTTTGTCGAGGAAAGCGCTATCTGGCTTTGTCTGGACCTTTGCCCAACAATTTGGTACACAGTTCATAAACTTTGTTGCATCCATCATCCTCGCCCGTGTACTGCTACCGGAAGAGTTCGGTCTGATCGGGATGTTGGCTATATTTATGTCCGTTGGAAATGTTTTGATTAACGGGGGGCTAACCATTTCCCTGATCAGAACAGAAAAACCGGATCAGCGCGATTATTCTACAGTTTTTTTTATTAATCTTACAGGAAGTTGCATTGTTTATCTGATCATTTTTTTTACTGCTCCCCTTATAGCTGATTTTTTCCGTCAGCCCACACTTATTGCTGTTGCCAGGGTGTACACGCTGGGGTTTATAATAGGTGCTTTTTCCAGCGTTCAGCTAACCCATTTGACCAAGAAAATGGATTTTAAAACAGAGTTAATGGTACAGCTACCTTCTCTCATCTTCGGCGCTTTATTGGGTATATACCTTGCCTGGATGGGTTGGGGCGTATGGAGTTTGGTATGGATGTATTTATGCCAGGCATTATTATTATCTATACAACTATGGTTCACAACGGGTTGGCGTCCTGATTTTATTTTTGACAAACAAAGATTTATCAAGCATTTTAATTTTGGCTACAAGCTCATGCTTTCGGGTTTAATTGATACAATATATAATAACGCCTATCATATAATCATTGGGAGAAGTTTTTCGGCAGCTCAATTAGGTTATTACACAAGAGCTATGGGCGTGCGTCAATTGCCTGTTCAAAATTTAGCAGGCGCCTTAAATAAAGTAATTTTTCCGGTATTTTCAAGTATCCAAAATGACAACGAGCGGCTAAAAGTTGCCTATAAAAAGATTATGCAACAGGTTGTATTCTGGGTAGCGCCCACTTTAGTGATATTAGGAATAT